>NZ_JBJDRF010000033.1:0-62951 GCF_044987305.1 Novosphingobium sp. ZW T3_23 | reverse complement strand
GGCGGGAAGGGGCCGGTGTTTGCCGCGCTTTCGGCACGCGTGGGGTCCATCAGCGACAACCGGCTCGGCGGCTGGCACGGATACCGCGCGTCGAAAGCCGCGCTCAACATGCTGGTGCGCAATCTTGCGATAGAGGAACGTCGTCGCAACGACCGCGCCATCGTCGTCGCGCTCCATCCGGGCACGGTCGACACGGCCCTGTCGCGGCCGTTTCAGGGCAATGTTCAGCCGGGCAGGCTGTTCGACGCCGAACGGGCGGCGCTGCAATTGCTGGACGTTATCGAGGGGTTGAAGATAACGGACAGCGGAAAGCTGCTCGATTACGAAGGCAGCGAAATTCCCTTTTAACAGCGCTCTGGACTCGCGAGCGGGTTGCATTCTCTCGGATATGGTATACGATTCACTGCGGGCGACGATGGTCGTGTCGCAGAATGAATTTTCGTCAGGAGCGCGCTGCACGGGCAGCCATTCTGGCGAACGAGAGAGGGGCGGGTTACTTGCGGAAATTCCTGAACGGTTGCGCGATCGGCGCGGTTGTGGCGGCTTGCCTGCTGGGTCAGGGCGCCGAGGCGCAACCCGCTGCCGCCGAATGGGAACAGCCCGAAGTAGTCCGCAACGGCGCGGAGCCCATGCGCACGACATTCGAGGGTTTCGAAACGCGCGCCGGTGCCCTGTCTGGCGAGGTGGCGAAGTCACGCTATCATCTCTCGCTCGACGGTGACTGGAAGTTCCAGCTTTCCCCGACTCCGGAAAGCCGTCCAGCGGATTTCTTCAAGCCTGACTTCGATGTGAGCGGCTGGGGTACGATGAAAGTACCCGGCATTCTTCAGGCGGAAGGGCATGGTCGCCCGGTTTTCGTCGGCAGCGGCTATCCCTTTCCGCGCAACCAGCCGTGGATCGATCATAGCCTCAACGAAGTCGGTTCCTATCGCCGGGACTTTACGGTTCCCGCCAACTGGTCCGGCCGCCGCCTGCTGTTGACGGTGGGCGCGGCGGGCGCGGCCTATTATATCTGGGTCAACGGCCAGCGCGTCGGCTACTCGGAGGATTCCAAGCTTCCGGCCGAGTTCGACGTGACCCGTTACGCCCGACCCGGCAAAAACACCGTCGCCATCGAGCTATATCGCTTCGCGGACGGCAGTTACCTGGAAGATCAGGACTTCTGGCGGGTCAACGGGATCGAGCGCAGCATCACGCTCTATGCCGCTCCGGCGACCCACATCCGCGACCTGACCATCGATGCCGGGCTGGAGAACGACTACCGCGACGGCAAGCTGGGTGTCAGTGTCGACCTGGCCGGTCAGCCTTCCGCGATGCGGGTTCGCGCGACATTGCTTGACGGCAAGCGCGAAGTGCTGAAGCGGGAGGGCGCTGCCGTGAGTGGCGTGGTTTCGCTGGCGGCAGCGGTTCCCGCGGTGCGGACGTGGTCCGCCGAAGATCCGCAGCTCTACACATTGCTCGTCGAGCTGATGGACGCCGACGGCAAGCTGGTGGAGGCGACCAGCCGCCGCATCGGTTTCCGCACGGTGGAGGTTGCAGGCGGCGAAGTGCGCGTGAACGGCAAGCGGGTGATGATCCGCGGTGTCAACCGGCACGAGCACGACCCTCGCACTTTCCGCATCGTGTCCGAACAGACGATGCGCCGCGATATCGAATTGATGAAGGCGGCCAACGTCAACGCCGTGCGCACCTCGCACTATCCGAACGATCCGCGCTGGTACGATCTGGCTGACGAATACGGCCTCTACGTCATGGACGAGGCCAATATCGAAAGCCACGGCTACCTCAGCCTCTCGCAGGAGCACGGTAACGATCCCCAGTATCTGCTGGGCAACGACCCCAAGTGGAAGGTGGCGCATCTCGACCGGGTGCAGCGCATGGTCCAGCGCGATCGCAACCACCCGTCGATCATCTTCTGGTCGCTGGGCAACGAGACGGGGATCGGCACGAACTTCGAGGCAGCCGGCAAGTGGGTGCGAGAGAACGATCCGACGCGCCTGATCAACTTCCTCGGCTGGAGCATGAGCAACTGGCGCCATCCGACCAACAGCTACGTCGATATCTTCGCGCCGATGTACGACGACGTTCCCAAGATGATCGACTATGCCAAGGATCCGGCCTTCACCCAGCCGCTGATCCTTTGCGAATATGCCCATGCCATGGGCAACAGCCTGGGCGATCTCCAGGGCTACTGGGATGCGATGCGCCGCTATCCCAAGCTGCAAGGCGGCTTCATCTGGGACTGGGTGGACCAGACCATGCTGCTCAAGGACAAGGACGGTCGCAGCTACTGGGGGCAGGGGCTCGACTACGATCCCGATCCGAAGGGGCCGGGAGTCCACGGCGACGAAAGCCCGGTGGGCGATGGCGTCATCCAGTCCGACCGCACGCCGGACCCCGAGTATTACGAACTCGCCAAAGTTCAGGCGCCGATCGCCTTCGTGCAGGAGGCGGGCGGTTACCGGGTCGTGAACCGCCATGACCACATCGATCTTTCGCGCTTCACGCTCGACTGGACCGTGATGGAAAACGGCAAGGATGTGGCGCATGGCGCGCTGACGGTGCCGGATGTGGCGGCAGGGGCTTCTGCCGGGATTTCGGTGCCGGTTCCGGCTGCCAAGGATCCTGCGGCGGAGCGCATTCTGGTCCTGCGTGCCCGCGCCAAGGCGGGCGCGGTGCCGACGCAGCCGGCCGGGCATGTCGTCGGCTGGGAGCAGTTCGCGCTTTCGGCCCCGGCCGTGGTTCCGGTCGCGGCCGGTGTCGTCGCGCCCAGCGAAAGCGCTGCGGCCCTGCGCCTCGCTTCTGGCGATGCGGTGCTGGAGATCGACAAGGCCACCGGCCTCGTCACCCGCTACGAGCGGGGCGGAAAGCTGCTGCTCACCGGCGGCGCGCCGAACTTCTGGCGCTCGCCCACTGACAACGACCTGGGCGCGGGCGTCGCCAAAAGCCACGCCATGTGGCAGCATTTCTCCGGAAATCGCCGGGTCGAGGCCATCGTGCGCGATGGCAACGCGATCGTGGTCCACCACGACATGGGCGTGGGCTCGGTAAAGACCGAGACGCGCTGGACGATGGCGGCGGACGGGACCGTGGGCGTGACCGTCCATTTCGAGCCCATTCGCGACACTCTGCCCGATCCGCTGCGGGTGGGGCTGGCCTTCGAAACGCCTGCCATGCTCGATCAGGTGCGCTGGTTCGGGCGCGGGCCGCAGGAGACTTATGCCGATCGCAAGACCGCTGGGCTCATTGCGCAATGGCAGGGGGCGCTGGCCGACCAGTTCCACGACTATGCCCGCCCGCAGGAGTCCGGCAACAAGACCGACGTCCGCTGGATCGAACTGACGGGAGGCAAGGTCGGGCACGGGGCCGAGCACATGGCCGGTCTTCGCGTTACCGGCGCTCAGCCTTTGTCCGTCAATGCGCTGGCCTTCCCCTACGCCGATCTCGCCGCGAAACCGCCGTCGCAGGCGCACAGCTCGGACATCCGCCCCCACGGCAACGGCACGCTGCTGATCGATGCGGCGCAGGCGGGCGTGGGCGGGGATACCGGCTGGAACCTCGATGGACGGGCCCATATGCCCTATCGGATTGAGCTGAAGCCGCTGACCTATTCGTTCACGATCGGGGCTGCTGGCGCTCGCTGAAGAGGGTGAGCCTCCCGTTCGACGCGCAAAGGGGCAGTCGAGAGAAATGGTCATCCTGAACTTGTTTCAGGATGACGTTGCGTTGGAACTACCTTGGTGCAGGGGGCGTCATTCCGTTCCCGAACCGCCTTCCAGCTTCCGCAACTCTTCTTCCCCGAAGACACGGCCGCGCGTCAGGAACCGGCGTTCGCGGCCGTTGTCGAGGCTGAACATGCCGCCCCGGCCGGGAACGACGTCGAGGATGAGCTGGGTATGTGCCCAGGCTTCCCCCTGCGCGCGGCCGATATAGACCGGCGCTCCGCCGACCTCGCCCAGCAGTATGTCGCCGTCCCCGATGCGGAACTCGCCTTGTGGATAGCACATCGGCGATGACCCGTCGCAGCAGCCGCCGGACTGGTGGAACAGTACCGGGCCGTACTCGGCGGTCAGCTCCGCGATCAGTTCCAGCGCTGCCGGGGTAGCGGCGACCCGTTCTACCTCGTTCGTCACCCCGGCCGTCTCCCGGTTCAGTCCGCCATATCGAGGACGACGCGTCCTTCGATCTGGCCCTTGTGCATGCGATCGAAGATCGTGTTGATATCCTCGATCCGTGCCGTCTCGACGGTTGCCTTGACCTTGCCCTGCGCGGCGAAATCGATCGATTCCTGAAGGTCCAGCCGGGTGCCGACGATCGAGCCGCGCACGGTGATGCCGTTCAGCACCATGCCGAAGATGTTGAGGGGGAAGTCGCCCGGCGGGAGCCCGTTGAGCGCCACGGTCCCGCCGCGCGCGGTCACGCCTATGGCCTGTTCGAAGGCCTTTTCGCTAACCGCCGTCACCAGCACGCCGTTCACGCCGCCGCCGGTTTCGCGCTTGATGATCGTTGCGGGATCCTCGTTGCGGGCATTGACGGTGATCGTCGCGCCCAGCCTGCGGGCGAGGTCCAGCTTGGCGTCGTCGATGTCGATGGCCGCCACGTTGAGGCCCATGGCGATCGCATATTGCACGGCCATGTGGCCCAGCCCGCCGATGCCGCTGATCGCCACGTAGTCGCCCGGCTTGGTGTCGGTGACCTTGAGGCCCTTGTAGACCGTGACCCCGGCGCAAAGTATCGGCGCGATCTCGGTGAAGCTGATATTGTCCGGCAGGTGCCCCACGTAGTTCGGATCGGCGATCACGTAGTCCGCAAAGCCGCCGTTCACCGAATAGCCGGTGTTGAGCTGGCTTTCGCAGAGCGTTTCCCAGCCGCCCATGCAGTGTACGCAGTGGCCGCAGGCGGTGTAGAGCCAGGGCACGCCCACCCGGTCGCCTTCCTTCACATGCGTGACGCCCGCGCCGACCTGGCTGACGAAACCCACGCCCTCGTGGCCGGGAATGAACGGCGGATTGGGCTTGACGGGCCAGTCGCCCTCGGCGGCATGGAGGTCGGTATGGCAGACGCCGGAGGCCTGGATCGCCACCTGGATCTGGCCGGGGCCGACTTCGGGCACCGGTACTTCGTCGATGGTCAGGGGCTTGCCGAATTCACGCACGACGGCAGCTTTCATGGTCTTGGCCATTACAACACTCCTGCTGGGAATTGGTAGTCGTCAAGAATAGGGGGCGCGCTCCGCTTTCGGGAGAGAGCGTAGCGGAGCGCGCCGGGGGATCAAGCTCAGAAGAATCCGAGCTTGCGAGGGCTGTAACTTACTAGCATATTCTTTGTCTGCTGATAATGATCCAGCATCATCTTGTGCGTTTCACGCCCGATGCCGGACTGTTTGTATCCGCCAAAGGCCGCGTGGGCGGGATAGGCATGATAGCAATTCGTCCAGACCCGCCCGGCCTTGATCTCGCGGCCGAAACGATAGCAGGTGTTGGCGTCGCGGCTCCAGACGCCCGCGCCCAGGCCGTAGAGCGTATCGTTGGCGATCGCGAGCGCCTCTTCGGCATCCTTGAAGGTCGTTACCGAGACCACCGGGCCGAAGATCTCCTCCTGGAAGATCCGCATCCTGTTGTGGCCCTTGAACACGGTCGGCTTGATGTAATAGCCGCCCGCGAGCTCGCCTTCCAGTTGCGCTGCCTCGCCGCCGATGAGCACTTCGGCGCCCTCCTGGCGGCCGATGTCGAAGTAGGAGAGGATCTTCTCGCGCTGTTCGGAAGAGGCCTGCGCGCCGATCATCGTCGCCGGATCGAGCGGATTGCCCTGCACAATGGCGGCCACGCGCTGTAGCGCACGTTCCATGAAGCGTTCGTAGATGCTCTCCTGGATCAGCGCGCGGCTGGGGCAGGTGCAGACTTCGCCCTGGTTGAGGGCGAACATCACGAAGCCCTCTATCGCCTTGTCGAAGAAATCGTCGTCCTTTTCGGCCACGTCCTCGAAGAAGATGTTGGGAGACTTGCCGCCCAGTTCCAGCGTTACCGGGATCAGGTTCTCGCTAGCATATTGCATGATCAACCGTCCGGTCGTCGTCTCGCCAGTGAAGGCGATCTTGGCGATGCGGCTGGACGAGGCGAGCGGCTTGCCCGCTTCAAGGCCGAAACCGTTGACGATGTTGAGCACGCCCGGCGGCAGCAGGTCGCCCACGATCTCGGCCCAGACCAGGATCGAGGCGGGGGTCTGTTCCGCAGGCTTCAGCACCACGCAGTTCCCCGCTGCCAGCGCCGGGGCCAGCTTCCACGCGGCCATCAGCAGCGGGAAATTCCACGGGATGATCTGCCCGACCACGCCCAGCGGCTCGTGGAAGTGGTAGGCGACGGTGTCGTTGTCGATCTCGCTGATCGAGCCTTCCTGGCCGCGGATCACACCGGCGTAATAGCGGAAATGGTCGATGGCGAGTGGCACGTCGGCGGCCATGGTCTCACGGATTGGCTTGCCGTTGTCCCAGGTCTCGGCAGTGGCGAGGCGTTCGAGGTTCGCCTCCATACGGTCGGCAACGAGGTTGAGGATGCGGGCGCGCTCGGCCACCGGTGTCTTGCCCCAGGCGTCCTTGGCCGCATGGGCGGCGTCCAGCGCGGCTTCGATGTCGGAAGCGTCCGAACGGGCGATTTCACCGATGACCCGGCCGTTGATCGGAGAGGTGTTCTCGAAGTAGCGGCCCGCCTTGGGCGCCACCCAGTTTCCGCCGATGAAGTTTTCGTAGCGGGCAGCGAAGGGAGCCTTGAGTGCGGCTTGTGCGGCGCGTTCCTGAACGGGGGCGTCCATGGGTCTATCCTCTCTAGCGGCGCCTGATGGCGTCTCGTCGAGGAGGAGTGTCGCGCAATGGAATGGATTGCGAAAGAAGCGGGAAGGGACTGTCCCGGCCGACTGTCTCAACGGCGAGACACTTCGCGTGATCTGAAAGGCCCCCAGTTCGGTACCGCCAGGTTGGCCCTTCAGCGCGAAAGACCGGCCCTTGCCATGCGCCGGTAGAACGTAGCGCGGCCCACGCCGAGAATCCGGGCGGCCGCGCTGGCGTTTCCGCCCGCCTGAGCCAGCGCCTGGCGTAGCGCCGTGCGGTCGCTGTCCTCGAAGGACGGGCCGCGGGATTGCGCGCCCAGCACCTGGTCCAGCGGGCGAGGCGCCCGAAGCATGGCATCGCTCAGTTTCAGGCGCGCCCGCGCCCCGCGACTGGCGCCGATGACCAGATCATCCCGATCCGTGGCCAATAAAGCGGTGCCATGGACCGGATCGTCCGCGAGGAACACGATACGCGATCCGACGTAGTGCATGCAGAAATAATCCCGCTCGATCCGCCGTGCCGCGTCGCGTACGAGCGCGGATACCAGTTCCGCCATGGCCGCGCCGTGGTCCTGACGATAGCTCGATACGTCGAGCGCGCCGGCGAGGCGTCCCTGCGGATCGTGCAGCGGGGCGTCCATGCAACTGATGCCCAGATTGCGACTGGCGAAGTGCTGGTCACGGTGGATGATAACGGGCTTGTCCTCGAACAGGCATGTGCCGATGCCGTTCGTGCCTTCCTCCGCTTCGCCCCAGCGGCCGCCCTCGACCAGGCCGACGGCATCGAACTCTGCCGCATCACCGGCGCCTACCCGGCGATCGAGCACGATGCCGGTGGGGTCGCTCAGCACTACCCCGCAGCCCGACCGGCCGACGGAACGGAAGACCTGATCCAGTACGGGAGCCGCCACCGCCAGCAGGGCGGCATGTTCGCTACGCCGCTGGCCCAGCGTGGAGAGATCGACGCGAGCCCGCTTGGCCCCGGTTCCCGGATCGAGCCCATGATGCAGCAGTGAGCGACACCACGAAGCGGTCACCGTGGAAACGCCCGCGCTGCTGGGCGAGTGTACCGCGTCGAGAACCACATCGATGTGGCGCAGCGCGGGGCTGGTGCCGTTCCGACTCATCGCATCTCCTCAGCGGAACATCATGGTTCAAGCCGGTGAAGTCAAACGGCTCCACGATTCGAGAGGCGAATCGGTGAAGACTACCCGCCGACCGATCGAGATTTCGCAACGCTTTTCGCGCGTTGCGCCGTCTTGCGCATCTGGTAGGGAGAGGCGGCGGGTAATGGGGCACTGGCAGATGATCGTTTGTCGCCGATGATGGCGGAAGAAGACATCGTTGAAAGCGGGGAAGCGCGCCATTACCGCGCGTTCCTGAGCTATAGCCATGCCGATGAGCGCTTCGCCGGCAAGCTGCACCGCTGGCTGGAAGCCTATCGGATTCCGGCGCGCCTCGTTGGTACGGTCAGCCGCGTAGGCGCGCGCCCGGTGCAAGTGCCGCGCCGGCTCACGCCGATCTTCCGCGACCGGGCCGAGCTTGCGGCGGCCTCCAGCCTAGACCAGGAAGTGCGCCAGGCGCTGTCGCAGTCCGACGTGCTGCTGGTGCTCTGCTCCCCGGCGGCGAAGAATTCCCGCTGGGTGGACGCCGAGATCGAGCTGTTCCGCAGCCTTCATCCGGATCGCCCGGTGATCGCAGCTTTGCTGGAGGGAGAGCCGGAGGAAAGCTTCCCGACCTCGCTGGTAGGCCCGGATGCGAACGGCGTCACGCACGAGCCCATCGCGGCGGACTTCCGCGCCGATCACGATGGGGCCAGGCTAGCGCGGCTGAAGATCGTCGCGGGCCTGACCGGCATCGCGCTCGACCAGATCATCCAGCGCGACGCACAGCGTCAATTGCGCCGTGTGATTGCCATCACGCTCCTGACCGTCCTGCTTACTCTATCGATGGCTCTGATGCTGATCTTCGCGCTTCGGGCGCAGAGGGAAGCCGAGCACCAGAGACAGCAGGCCGAAGGATTGATCGAGTTCATGTTGACGGACCTTCGACAGAGGCTGGAGGGCGTCGGCCGCCTCGATGTGCTGGGCTCCGTCAATGAACGGGCGCTCGACTATTATGCCGACCAGTCCGACCTGAACGCCCTGCCTGCGGATTCGCTGGAGCGCCGCGCCCGCATCCTCCACGCCATGGGTGAGGACGATCACAAGCGGGGCGAGTACGCGGGCGCCGTGGCCAAGTTCGCGGAGGCCCACCGTGTCACCGGCACGCTTCTTGCGGCCGACCCGCGCGATCCCTCGCGCATCTTCGCCCACGCCCAGAGCGAGTTCTGGCTGGGCTATGTGGATTTCATGGCCGGGCGTTATGAAAAGGCGCTGCCCCGCTTCATCGCCTATCGTGCCTTGGCCGAACACCTTGTTCGTCTCGCGCCGGAAAATCAGGCCTATTGGCGCGAACTGGCTTACGCGGAAGGCAATATTTGTACCATTGCGGTCACGCTGAAAGGACCGGAAGAGCAGCTCGCCGAATGCGGCAATGCCTTGAAGACGATGGAGCGCGTGGCCAGCATGGTGCCGGACGACCGCAGCCTGGATGCCGACATTGCCAATCGCCACGCCTGGATGGCCGACGCGCTGCGGGTGCAGGGCCGTAATGTCGAGGCGCTTGAGGAGCGGTCGCGTCAGGCGGCGATCGTCCAGCGACTGGTCAAGGAAGACCCCAAGAACGCGACCTATCAGCAGGACTGGATGCTGGCGCGCTATTCGAATGCGCAATTGCTCTATAGTCTTGGCGAAAAGAGCCGGGCGGAACAGCTGCGGGAGGAAGCCATGCAGGACGTGGCGCGGCTCATCGCATCGGATCCGGAAAACAATGACTGGCGACTCTGGCAGGCGAAGCTGGCAGCGCCTTTCGAACATTGAGGTGAATTCATGTCTACGCTCAACTATACGCAATACGGCCTATCGCCGTCGTTCGATCTAGGTCTTTCCGATGATGCGCAGGTCGTGCAGTTTCGCGTGACCCTGGCTGTAGAGGATTGCGCGATCGCGTTGCGATACGAAGTGGTCGGCGAGAAAGACCTGCATTACATTCCCATTACTTGCGACAGCAAGGTGGAAATCGAGCTGGTGGGCGATCAGCTCTATTTCTCGAAGGAATGGGACGCGATTACCACAAAGGAAGCCCTGTCTTCCTATTACGGCGGACTTGAATACAGTAAGTATGACAAGGAATTGGACCGCTATAAGGTAGTACGCTTCCAGGCCCGCTTCAATCGCGGCGGCAAGTTAGGGACCAAGCACCCCTTCAACATCAACGTTGATTTGCTTCAGGGGACGCGCTGCGCGCCGCAGTGGATCGGGCTCACCATCGATCCCGATATCAAGAATCCGCCGCCGCAGGGCGGACAGTAACTCGGCCGGAGGTGCACCCGTGACTCTTCCTGCCCTTGCCAGAATCAGGCAGATCGCGCGTGCCGGCGATACCTTGCGGGCCTGGCGGATGTTCGAAGCATCCGCCTTGCCGCAATCGTCGGCTCCCGAAGCGCTCAGTCTTAAGGGCAGGTTGCTCAAGGACCGCGGGCTGCGGAGCGAGGGGGAGGAAGGGCGAGAGCTGTTGCAGCAGGCGCAGGCAGCCTATCTTGCGGCAGCGGGCGATCGCCGGGCAACCTATCCGCTGATCAACGCGGCGACCATCGCCTTCCTCAACGACCGGGTGGACGAGGCTCGCGGCATTGCCCGGCATATCCTGGAAATCTTGCGCAGCGGCGCGCATGAGCAGGAAACCCGCTATTGGCTGGCTGCAACCGAGGCCGAGGCCTTGTTGCTGCTCGACGATGCCAAGGCCAGCCGCGAGACGCTGGAGCGCGCCATGGCCGCGGCACCGGAGGCATGGGAAGACCACGCCGTCACGCTGCGGCAGTTTCGCCAGATACTGAAGCGGTTGGGCCGTTCGCCGGACCTGTTCGATCATCTGGAGCCGCCGCCGAGCCTTTACTTCTACGGCATCATCGGCCTTCCGGACGATGAAAGCGAGGCTCGGGCAAAGCTGGAGCAGGCGCTGGACGAGATAAGGCCGGGCGCGGTTTTCGGTGCCTTGGCTGCGGGCGCAGACATTCTGGTGGCGGAGCTGGCCCTGGCACGCGGCGCTCGCCTGCATGTGGTACTGCCGACATCGATTGCCCGCTTCCGGGACATATCGGTCCGTCAATATGGGATGCGCTGGGTCGAACGTTTCGACCGCCTTGTCGAGGAGGCCGACGTCGTTGACGTGCTTGGCGGCAATTCAGAGCTTTCGCAGGCTGCCATCCTGGACGGTTCGCGGGTGGCGATGGGGCTGGCCTTGCGCCACGCGCGGATTCTGGCGACGCGAGCGCTGGCCTTGCACGTTTCGCGAGGAACCGATGATGCGGGTGGGTGGGAAGCCGATTGGCGTGCCCGTGGTCTGCTAGTGCGTGAGCTTGTGCTGGACGAAACGCTTCCTCCGAGAGGCGGCGGGCTGGCCCCGGCCTCCAGCCGGGCCATCCTGGGATCGCCCGGTCCGCTGCCCCCGATATCCGGCGGCATTCCGGTCGAGGAAATTTCAGGGGAAGGTGGAACGATCCGTGCCTTCGCGGACCTGCCGACAGCGATGGATCATGCGCTTGCCGTGCTCCGCAGCGCACCCGACCTGCAACTCGGGCTCGATCAAAGAGCCGTCGCATTGGACCACAACCTGGAGATCGATGGCGAACTGGCGATCCTGCTGGCCCGCGCGGCTCCGTCGGGCAGCATTTGCGCATCGTGGCCCCAGGCTGCCGCGCTCGATCTGCTGACACCCGACTGCCGCTTCGAATCGGCGGGAGAGATCGTCACCGCGATGGGGGATGTGCCTATCGGGCTGTTCTGTCCCCGATCCGCCTTCTGAAAAAGCTGCAATCGCGTCCACGATTCGTTTTCAGCAGATCAGTTCCGCAAGCATGCGCGGAGCATTGATCGTCAGCTGATCGTCGTCGCGACTGATGATACCCCGCCTGATCAGCGCTGCTATCGCGCGCGAGGCCGTTTCGCGCGTGGTGTTCGCCCCAAGAGCCAGAGTCGTCACGCGAGGGGGCGGCACGATCCGGTCCCGCCCATCGGCGAGGGCGATCAGTTCGGCATAGACGCGGCCGGCGGCGCTATAGGTCATGCGCGTCACCATGCGGTCCAGCGCGCGATCGAGTTGCCGCGCCAGAAGACGCGCCATGCCGGCGGCGATCTGGACGTTACCACCCACCAGTTCGGCGATTTTCGGCGCTTCGGCACAGAGAAGCTGGCAGTCTAGCAAGGCGCTGATCTCCGCCCGGTGCACCGTGGCGGCGGGATAGGCGCCGAAGAATTCGCCGGGCCCGTGCTGGGCAACCTGCTGTCGCTGGCCCTCAAGGCCATAGGTCTCCACCCGCAGGGCGCCGTCGATCACCAGCCAGCAATAGTGAGAGGGCTCGCCCTGGTGCGCCAGGATGTCCTTGGCGGAAAGACGCTGGGGGATCAAGACGCGCGCAAGCGCCTCAGCGGAAGCCCGATCGCACCGGAAGATCGCTCGTATCGCCTCGATCTGAACTTCGAAATCCAATGAGATGCCCCTCAGCCGCAACGATCACTCGCCGCACGACTGATCCCAGCTTAGCCGATTCAAGCCCGGTAGGGGAAGCAGGACAATAAGGTTTCCTGCGAGGATGCATATGAGAATGCTTATCAAGAAATCCGGCCGGGGTGTGATCCCGGTCACGCACGATCACGGTATGGAGGCGTAAATCAATTTTGCGACCCGAAGGCGGCTCGTACAGAGCAGCCCTATTCCTTGGCCCGAAGGTTTTTGCCTTCGGGCCATTTTTTTCAGAGTTTCACGTCGGAAGACTTTGCCTCTCAACATGAAAGTGCGACCCGAGGGTAGGTATCGAACTGCGCGATGTTCTTTGTTTCGTCGCCATGAATTGCTGCCGCAGAGCACCTCTTGGAACAAGTGAAAATAAAGTCGTTGCGGTGTTAAATTCGCAGTATTCCAAAAGACATCCGCGTCTGCCGATAAGGTAAGGCCGCGGTGCGAAATTGCATTGCAAGCCCGAAGCTATTCATATCGCTGGATTAAAAAGCGCAGCAGGGTTCCTGCGTTCAGACCTCTGCCAAGGTTGCCGGATCGGTCCTTTCTGGTTTCGCGGATCGGGGTCCGTTCCGGCGCGGTTTCCCCGGCCGGAACGGATGCTTTCGTCACTTCCGCGAGGCGCCGCTGGCATCGCGAGCGGCGCGGAACTCGCTGTCCTGCGACCAGTTCGGCCAGTCGCGGCTGTTCGCGAGACGATTGCCGACGCTGTAGAGCAGGGTCATGTCGCTGTTCCAACCCGAGGTGTTCCAGTTGGGATCATACTCGTCGGCGGGCTGGTGATACTTGTCGCGTGTGTACGCATCGGACAGTTCCTTGCCGCGCGCATCGCCGCCGTTGGCCAGTTCACGACCCGGGCTGAACGAGATCGCGGGAACGCCGCGCTTGGCCATCGGGAAGTGGTCCGAGCGATAGAAGCTTCCCGCTTCGGGGCGGGCGTCCGGAGTGTAGTGACGGCCCAGCTTTTCGCCTTCCTCGGTGAGCATCGTCAGCAGATCGAGCTTGGCCGCGCCCGAAATGCTGAAGTTGGTGGTCTTCTCGATCGAGAGCGGGCCATCCATGTTGACCACGCCGGCCGTCGTCGCCAGCGGGCGCAACGGATTGTCGGCATAGTATTCGGAGCCGAGCAGGCCCTTTTCCTCGGCGGTAACGGCCAGGAACAGGACCGAGCGTTCCGGTTTGGACTTGGCGTAGGCGCGTGCCAGTTCGAGCAAGGCCGCAGTACCGGAAGCGTTGTCGCGCGCGCCGTTGTAGATGCGGTCACCCTTGGCATCGGGCAGGCCGACGCCGAGGTGGTCCCAATGTGCCGAATAGATCACCGTTTCGTCGGGATATTTCGATCCCTTCACCAGCCCGGCGACATTGTACGACGTGATGACTTCCGACTTGACCCCATAATTCGCGCTCATCGTTGCCTTGAGCGGAATGGGCCGGAAATCCTTCTTGCGCGCCGCGGCCTTGGCCGCTTCGAAATCGATGCCCGACGTCTTGAGCAACTGCGCCGCGAGATCCTTCTGGATCCAGCCTTCCATCTGGGTGTGCGCGGTTCTGGGATCGGCGCGCACGATGTCGAACATCGTGTTGGTGTTGGAGTTCTTTACGGTCGCCCAGCCGTAGGAAGCGGGTTCGCTTTCGTGAACCACCAGAACCCCTGCGGCGCCCTGGCGCGCGGCTTCCTCGTACTTGTAGGTCCAGCGGCCGTAGTAGGTCATCAGCTTTCCGCCGAAATCGCCTTCGCCGCCTTCGAAGTCGGGGTCATTGACGAGAACGACCATGATCTTGCCCTTGAGGTCGACGCCCTTGAAGTCATCCCAGCCGCGTTCCGGCGCCTTGACGCCGTAACCGACGAAAACCAGCGGCAGATCCTTGAAGTCGACCGAATTCTGTCCGGTCTCGGCGGCCCGGACCGCGATCTGCTCTCCCTGCGAAAGGGGCGTGGCCGCGCCGCCGATCGTCATCGACAGCTTAGGCGAACCCTGGATGCCGGACATGCGCAGGGGTACGTTCTGGAACCAGGAGCCGTTGTTTCCGGCAGGCTGGAGCCCTGCGGCCTTCATCTGTGAGGCAATGTAGTCGATCGTCTTCTTCTCGCCGGCGGTCGCCGGTCCGCGGCCTTCGAATTCATCGCTGGAGAGAACCTTGATGTCGTTGGAAATGCGCTGAACGTCGAACTTCGGCGCGGCCGGGGCGGCCATTGCCATGGCCGATGCGCCGAGCAGGCTGCCGACCGCGAGCAAACGGAGCGACTTGCGCGGAAAACGGATCGTTGAGGAAGTCATCGGTACTCCTTGGCCGGTCGGCCGGATGTTGCATGGCGCGCTGAATCGGTTCGATCCGCTGCCACCGATGTTCACGATCCATCACCATCTTGTCGATACGTGCACTGCATATTTTCGACAGGTCCGCAGCCTCACAGACCTTAGGCCGGTTGCAGCGCGGTAACGACCTCCCGCGCAAGTTTCGCCAGTTGGCCGGTCGGTCCGTCCAGGCCGGGGGCAGTCTGCAGGATGCAGGATACGTTCGGGAGCTTCGGCAGGTCGCTCTCCGTCAGCGGGGCATCGCGAAGGAACAGGGGGGTGCGGCAGGTGAGGCCCAGCCCGGCGTCCACTGCGGCGCGCAGCGCGGTGAGATTGGGTGTCTCCACCGAAATGCGATAAGGGCGGCCCGCATCCTCCAATGCCCGGATCGCCGCTTCGCGAAAGCGGCAGGGCGGCTCCAGCACCGCGATCTGGACGACGTGCTGCTGCGCGAGTTCGGGCTTGCCGTACCAGGCCATCGGGGTGCTGGCGATGGCGCTGGGGTCGTTATTGGCCGAAAATCCCAGGACGATGTCGAGCTGCCGGTTCTCAAGCTGGCCGAGCAATTCGGCAGTCCCAGCCACGCGCGAATATAGCTGAGCATCGGGATGAAGCTCCGCAAACCGGGCGAGCAGGCCGGAAAGCAGCATTTCCGCGAAGTCCTGCACCATGCCGATGCGGGCCGGGCCGGTGAACTGGCCGGCCGTGACCGCAGCTACCGCCTCGTCATGCAGGTTCAGCACCTTGCGCGCGTAGTCCAGCATGAGTTCGCCCGAAGGCGTCAGGGTCAATCTTCGCCCCTCGCGATGGAACAGGGCCTGCTGGAGCAGTTCTTCCAGACGCTTGATCTGGAGGCTCAGCGCTGACTGGCTGACGAAGACCCGTTCGGAGGCATGAAGCATCGAGCCGGTGTCCACGATCGCCACGAAGCTGCGCAGGAGATTGGTAGGCAGGTTGACGGGCATGTTCGGCAAGCTCCGGTAAAACGGGAGACAGCCTTATATGAGGCATTCTCAACTGAAACAGTAGAGAATAAGTTTGCAGATGCAAACATTGCCTGCTGTCTTCGCACTTTCCCGAACCTTGGGCAGAACGGGCCGAACAGCCTAGGACGCCACGCGAAACTCCAGTCCGGCTTCGGCAATGGTACGGCCTAGCAGGATCGCTTCTTCCGGGTCGTTCCATGCATGGAATGAGGCGCGCAGGCATTGACCCCGCACGTCGTAGCGGAAGCCGCGCGGGGCGAGCGTTTCGTGAAGCCGTGCCACGTCTTCGAATTCCAGGCAGAGCGTGCCGCCCCGGCCGTCCATGTCGATGGTGCGATCGACTGCCGCTGCGAAGGCGGCGATGCAGGTCCGGTTGTGGGCGAGGATCGCGGGCTGGCCGATCCCTGTTATGGTTTCGATGCCCGCGAGCGCGAGCGCGAAGGGCGCGATCGAGGGGCTGCCGCCCTGGAACCGGCGCGCATCGGGGGCGTGACGGAACGCGCGGATGTCGAACTCGTAAGGATCCTCATGCCCGAACCAGCCGAGGTCGAGGGGCTCGATCGTCGTCGTCAGGCTTTGGCGCAGCCAGAGCCACGCCGCGCCGGGGCCGCCGCAGAGCCATTTCACGCTCGAACCCACCAGCGCGTCCACGCCCCATTCGCGCGGGGTCACCCGCAATATCCCGGCGGACTGGGCGACATCGACGATCGACAGCGCGCCATGACGGCGGGCCAGGGCGGCGATCTCGGGGATGGGCGAGGTGACCCCCGTGTTCGAATGGACATGCATGGCCACGACCGCGGCAACGCCAGCATCGAGGTGTCGCTCCCAGGTCTCGGCATCGCCGGGCGACTGCGCCGCCGGGATCAGCCGGGTTTCGAAGCCCAGCCGTTCCAGCCCCTGGGCGACGTAGCCCACGGTGGGAAACGCCTGTTCCGACATCAGCACCCGGTTGCGGCCATCGGCGGGACGCAGGCCGGAGAGCAGGGAGAACAGCGCGGAAGAGACGCTTTGCTGGGGTGCGACTTCCGCGATATCGGCGCTGATCATGCCGGCCAGCGCGGTGCGAAAGCCTTCGATCGTCTCCAGCCACGGTCCCCACGCGGCGCCGCCCGTGGTCTCCCAGGGCGACAGATAGCCCGCCTCCAGGACGTTCCGGGCCGAGCGGGGCAGGCAGCCCACCGAATGGCTGAGCAGGTAGGGGCCACCCGGCGGAACGTGGAACAGGTCTTTCATCGGTCAGTGGCTCGCCTTTTCCGCAATGCTTTCCCGGACACGGCCGTAGTCATGGCCCCATTCGTCGGTCATTTCCACGCGCACGTCCCAGAGCTGCGGAAAGAAGCGATGCTTCGCGCCGCTCTGCAACAGGTCTACCGAACGCCCCTTGAGCGAGGCGGATCCCATGCCGATCGAACGGTGGATCAGGAACAGGTGATGCCAACGGAACTTGCCGAACAGCTCGTCCAGTTCCATCAGCGCTTCGGCAACGGCATAGGCTTCGTCATGGGCGTAGCCGTGATCGTAGATGTCCCGCACGGTGCGGCCCGCTCCGGTGGCATAGGCCTGGTCGAACGTCTGCCAGAGATCCGGAATGATCCGGAGCAGGACGCGAAAACCGGGCGATTCCTGCCCACTGCCGTTGCCGAGTTGCAGCCGGATCTGCTGGTATTCCTTGGGTGACATCGTCTCCAGCAGGGCCAGCTGATCGGTCATCATGCGCAGGATCCGGTGGCAGCGGCCGAGCAGGGTGGTGACGCGAAAGGCCTGCTTCTCGCGCATGTGTTCGTCCACGGCGACGATCGTGTACGCCATCAGCTTCATCCAGAGTTCCTCGACCTGATGGACGATCTGGAATTGAAGCTCATCCGCATTGGCCAGATCGTCGAAGTGCTTCTGGCAGGTCAGCAGGCGTTCGGTCTGGAGATAGACTTCGTAGTCTAGCACGGCGGGCGCTTCGAGCAGTTCGTAGACCTTGCGGCGTTCCATGTTGTGTCCCCGGAGTTTGTATGGGAGGACAATAGCACTGCGCATGAGGGACATTGGTCCGAATTCATGGAGGAAGGCTGTGATGGGAAGAACGTTCGTGATTGATATTGGTTCATCAAGGGAACGATCGTTCCGATGAGGGGAGTCCCCGCACTCGATGCCGTCGACCGGCGCATCCTCGCGGCATTGGAGCACGATGCGCGGCTGAGCTTTGCGGGACTGGGGGAGGTAGCGGGCCTGTCCAAGACGCCGAGCTGGAAACGCGTGCAGGCTATGGAGAAAGCCGGGGTGATAACCGGCTACCGCGCGGTGATCGAACCTTCCGCCATCGGACTGGCAACGAGCGCGTTCGTGCATGTCTCCATCGAGTTCGATCGTCACGAAGCGTTCGAGAGGGCCGTGGGCGAGGAAGCGGCGGTGTTGACCTGCCATGCCGTCGTCGGGGATTTCGACTATATGCTTCATGTCATGACAGGCGGTGTGCCGGACCTCGACGATTTCCTGCGCAACCGTCTGCGTCGCCTGCCCGGTGTGCGCCACTTCAATACCACGCTGGCGATGCGCAACGTGAAGCCGCGCGCCTATCTAACCGATGCGGCAAGATAGGCGCGCGATCGGATATCAGTCGATTTCCTCGACCTGATCGAGATAGCTGGCGTAACCCTCTTCCTCCATCTCCTCGCGCGGGACGAAGCGGAGCGAGGCGGAATTGATGCAATAGCGCAGGCCGCCGCGATCGATCGGGCCATCCTCGAAAACGTGGCCGAGGTGGCTGTCGCCATGGGCGGAGCGGACTTCGGTGCGGACCATGCCGTGGGTGCGGTCCACCAGGTTGTTCACGTTGGCCGGTTCGATCGGCTTGGTGAAGCTGGGCCAGCCGCAGCCGGACTCGTACTTGTCGGAGGACGCGAACAGCGGTTCGCCGGAGACGATATCGACGTAGATGCCCGGCTTCTTGTTGTCGAGGTACTCGCCGCTGCCGGGGCGTTCGGTGCCGCTGCGCTGGGTGACGTGGAACTGTTCGGGCGTCAGGCGCGCGATGGCCTCTTCGGTCTTCTCGTAAGTGGGCATGGGTGGTTCTCCTTGGAGGCGAACATGGTGATGGCCGGGCGTCGTGGGAAGAGGGGAATTGGTCGGATCAGGCCGGAACGAGGACGCTCAGCAGATCGTCGAGGTCCGCCACCGCGAAGGCGGTAAGCTCGTCTCCCACCCCGTAGGGCAGGAGGACGCGGCGGTTATGGACGAGCGCCCCGCAGCTGTAGGTCACGTTCGGAACGTATCCGCCATGCTGTTCGGCGCTGGGGAAGATCAGCGGCGCGCGCGTGCGCATCAGCACGCGCGAAGGATCGTCGCGGTTGAGCAGGCAGGCGCCGATGCAATAGCCGCGCACCATGCCCACGCCATGGGTGAACACAAGCCAGCCCTCTTCGATCTCTATCGGGGAGCCGCAATTGCCGAGCTGCACGAACTCCCAAGGGTAAGCCGGGGCCATGATCGGCGTGCCCGTCTGCCAGGTGAAGAGGTCTTCGGAGCGCAGGAGCCAGATGTTCTCGCCATCCTGGCGGCCCAGCATGACGTATCGGCCGTCGATCTTCCGGGGGAACAGCGCCATGCCCTTGTATCCGGTCATGTCTCCGCTCAGCGGGCGCATCTCGAACGTCCGCAAGTCGACCCCTCGCAGGATTTCCTGTCGCGTCTTGAGGCCGTCGTAGGCGGTATAGGTACCGATCAGGAAGCGCTGTCCGTCGTCTTCGGTGAAGACGACCATGCGCAAGTCTTCCACGCCCTGGCGCTGGTTGGCAAGGACGGGGAAGATCACGGTTTCCGAAACCTCCCGGCTATCCTCGCATTGTAGCCGGACCCAGCCTTCGTTGTCGCTCTCGATACGGGGCGGGAAGCAATTGGGGCTGGCTGCGTCGATGGTGACCGTTTCGCCGCCGTCCCAGCATCCGGTGCGGAATGTCACGGAGGAGATATGGCCTTCGCCGATGCCGCGCAGCGACAGAAGAAAGCGCACCCCGTCCTCTTTCGCCGCTGCCTCTTCCTCCATGGGCAGGCGCACGATGCTGGGGTTGAACAAGGCTGCTGATTCGAAGGAATATTCCTGGCTCAGATAAGCGCCGAGTAGCAGCCGATCGCGCCGGTTCAGGCCCGAGATGTCGCCCAGCTCATGCTCCAGCCCCTCGATCTGCCGCAGGAAAACCGCCTCTGCATTGCGATGGCGTGCCTGCATCGGACCCATCACGAAGCCGATCATGCGTTCCCGCACGTCGTTCTCCAGCGAGAGCAGGCGCTCCACGATCACACGCGGGCGGGGCGGGCGCTGCCCCGCGAAGGCGGGTGGGTATTCGAAATGGAACGGGCGGATCACCGTCCGGCCGGGATCGGGCCGCAGTTCAAGCTTCAGCTTGGTGAAGACTTCGGCCGCTTCCATCTTGCCGTGCCTGGCGCCTCAGACGTCCAGCAATGCGTAAGGTCGGCCGAACTTCGCCGAGACCACGAACTGGGCGCAGTTGAAAACCGGCACGCCGCGCATCGTCTTGCCCTCATAAGTGCCGCGATGCGCGTGGCCGTGAACCACGGCTTTGACGTTCTCGAACCGGTCGACCGCATCGGCCAATCGCGACGAGCCCAGGAAGGGGAATATTTCCGGCGGCTCGCCTTCCACCGTCTCGGCTATCGGGGAATAGTGCAGCACGGCCACGGTGCGCTCGGTCCTGAGCGAGCGCAGCCCGTTCTCCAGCTTGCGCGCCTCGTTCAGGGATTCGTCCACGAAAGTCTTGATCGCAGCTTCCCCGAAAGCGCCGAGTTCCCCGCGCCCGAAGCCGCCGACGAAACCCTTCACGCCCGCGAAGCCGACGTCCTTCACCACTACCGCCTGCTCGCCCAGGATCGTGACGCCCGCGTGGTGCAGGATATTCGCCACTTCCTCTGGCTGGCCGCATTCGTAGTCGTGATTGCCCAGCACGCCCACGACGGGGATCGAGCAGGCGGAAAGGTCGGCGGCAAGGCGCTCCGCTTCGGCGGTCTTGCCGAAATTGGTGAGGTCTCCGCAAAGCGCCAGCACGTCGGCATTGTCGGAGATTTCGCGGAACAGGTCGCGATAGGAGGCGCCGTCCTGCTCGGTGACGTGCAGGTCGCCGATCGCCGCAAGGCGGAGCGTGTCAGACATGTCGTTCATGCTTCTCGTCCAGTCCCTTGCCCACGAGGTCCGCGAAACCCCATTCGCTGATGTCGATCACGTAGTCTCGCGGAGAGAACAGGCGTCCACGGCAGATACGCACCTCGGCCGGGGGCAGTTCGGCCTGCGCGCGGATGCGCTCCATCAAGGTATCGAACAGCCAGCGGGGGATCGCCTCGCGCTCGGTGGGATAGATGAAGCGGAAATTGAGCACATGGAGCAGCAGCACTTCCCAGTGCAGCTCCATCAGCGAGAGCAGGCGATGCCAGTCGATCCGGTCGTGCATGCGCAGGATGGTGTGGGCAATGTCGGCCCCGTCGTAACGGTAGCGATCCTGGATGAAGGCCTTGGAGACGATGAATTCGGTGGGCGGCGTGATGCGCACTTCCGTACCGTAGACTTCGGCGGTGAAGACTTCGCTGAACCAGGCGTCGGTGATCGGGATCGAGGCCGAGGACATGTTGAAGATGACGTCGAAGAAGCTCTTGCCGGACCAGACCTTGGCGATCCAGCGCTCATCCTCCACGGTTACATCGTAGCCGGCTTCCTTGAACCGGGCGAGCAGGCGGGGGGCATCACCGGGCTTGCAGAACACGTCGATGTCCTTGGTGGGCCGCACCACGCCGGTATGGCAGGTAAGCGCATACGTCCCCGACAGCAGGTAGGGGATGTCCCATGAGCCGAGCAGCTTCAGGCTGTCGGCATAGAACGCCGCGGCCTCGGGCGGCGGGTCGAAGCTGTGAGGCTCGGTGGAAGTCGGCATTTCGAACATGGCAGGGGGACGCCCGATAAAGGAATGTCCTCGATCAACCGTGCGCCGGGCCGCTGGTTCCATTACAGATCATGGCTGGATGCCGCATGGCGCAGGGCGGCTTTTCCCGGCGACCATCGTGGTTCATTCCTGAACTCACTGGATAACCCGTGTTTTCAGGCTTTCTAAACCAGGCGCGATCGGAAATCATGGCGAACAGGCAAATGTCGCAGGAGGCGCCGGGAATGCGTGAGATCAATTTCGACGGGCTGGTCGGCCCGAGCCACAATTACGCGGGCCTGTCGCTTGGCAACATCGCCTCCGCAGTCAATGCCGGAGCGGTTTCGGCTCCGCGCACAGCCGCCTTGCAGGGCCTGGGCAAGATGCGGCGGATGCTGGAGCTTGGCCTGCCGCAAGGCATTCTCCTGCCCCATGCCCGCCCCGACGCCGACTGGCTGCGCAGCCTCGGCTTTTCCGGAAGCGACGATGCGGTTCTGCGGGCCGCGTGGCAGGAGGAGCCGGCCCTGCTGCGCAACGCTTTCTCCGCATCGGCCATGTGGACCGCCAATGCCGCCACGGTGTCTCCCGCGCCCGACACGGCGGATGGGCGCTGTCACCTCAGCGTGGCAAATCTCTCGACGATGCTTCATCGCGGTATCGAGGCGGAGCAGACCTTCCGCCAGCTTCGCCTCGCCTTTTCCGACGAGCGCTTCTTCGCGGTTCATCCGGCACTGCCGGCGGGGCTGGGAGACGAAGGCGCGGCCAATTTCATGCGCCTGGGCGAAAGCCATGCCGCGCGCAGCCTGGAAATATTCGTCCATGGCGAAGGGCCGGTGCGGGCCGGCGACGGACGGATCTTTCCGTCGCGCCAGCACCGTGCGGCCAGCGCCGCCGTCGCCCGGCGGCATGGCCTTGCCGCAATAGACCACGCCATGGTTCCGCAAAGCGAGATTGCCATCGCTGCCGGCGCCTTCCACAACGATGTCGTCGCCGTCGCCAACGAAACCGTGCTCTTCACGCATGAGCAGGCTTTCGGCGACCGTGCAGCCGTGCATAGCATCCTGCGCGAACGGGTGCCCGGCGCGGTGATCGTCGAGGCACCTTCCGATCGGATCAGCCTGAGCCTGGCGATCCGTACTTACTTGTTCAACTCGCAGCTCGTGACGCTGCCCGAGGGCGGCATGGCGCTGATCCTGCCGCGAGAGGCGCGGGACGAGCCTGCCGTCTGGTCGTGGCTGGAGGACGTTCTGGCCGCCGACAATCCGATACACCGGCTTGAGATCGTGGACGTGCGCGAATCCATGCGCAACGGCGGCGGTCCGGCCTGCCTGCGGCTGCGCGTGGCGGTATCGCCGGAGGCGGAAGCCGCGATCGACCGTCGCTTCCTCCTCGACGAGCGGGCCTGCGACCGCATCGAAACGGTGATAGAACGGGAATGGCCGGAAAGCATCGCGCCGGACGATCTCGGAGAGCCCGATCTCTGGCATCGCTGCCGCGCCGCGCGCGCGGCTTTGCTGGAAGCGCTGGGTTTCGGCTTGGGAGAACTATAGGGCCGGGCAGCCGGCCTTCAGTCCTCCCGCTCCCGCTTGATCACGAGCGTATCGGCCGGAATCCACCCGAGCAGGGCGGACGTGTTGCTTCCGAGGGTAGCCTGCGCCAGCCCGCTACGGTCGCGGCTGCCAAGCACGACAAGGTCGGGCCTGAACCGTTCGATCGAGCGTGCCAGCACTTCGTCCGGAGCGCCGAGATCGAGGTGCGAGGTCGTTCGTTCGGCCAGGCTCCGGGGCAGGGCCGGTTCCTCAAGGAAGGTCCGAAGCCGGGCGCTGGCTTCCCGCCGCAGTTCCTCGCGCATGCCGTCAGAATCGATCCATCCGCGAAACGGGACATGGTAGGCATGGACGACCTCGACCGGCACGTCGGGAAAGAGTTCGGCGGCGGCGGCGAGCGTGTGCAGGGCGTCCGGCGAAAGGTCCACGGCCACGAGCATGCGCCGGTAAGCGCCGCGTTCGCGCTGCTTCACCACCAGCACCGGCGCGGAAGCATGGCGGATGATGTGATCGACCGCAGTGCCCAGGAAATAGTCGCCGACATGGTTGAACCGCGCGACGCCGGTGACGATCAGGGAAGGTGCGAGATCCTGCGCGATGTCGGCGATCGTGTCGGGCGCGGGCCCCCTCGGCAGGAGGACGCGGACATCGGCCGGGTTCGATGGCAGCGTGTCACGGACCTGCCTTTCCTCCACGCGCTCCTCGGACCGGAGGGCATGGACGACGCAAGTTTCGACCTGCCACTGAGCTGCCAGCTGGATCGCCCGATCCACGGCGCGATCGCTACGGGCGCTGAGGTCCGTCGCCACGAGTACCGGTCCACGGCGTTCTGTCATTCGCGCTTCCCCTTCCTTGCGTTGATCAAGCCGTTGCGGCGCGTCCTCCGGCCGTGCCGCGATGACGGGCGGCAAACCGCAATACCGCGAAGCCCGAGAGCGCCGACAGGATCGAACCTCCCAGCACCCCGATCTTGACCTCGTCGATCAGCACCGGGTCGCTGAAGGCCAGGCCGCCCACGAACAGGCTCATGGTGAAGCCGATGCCGCAGAGCAGGCACATGCCGTAAGTCTGCACCCAGGTGGCGCCGTTCGGGCGCCGGGCGATGCCCAGGCGGGCGCAGAGCCAGATGGCCAGGAACACGCCCAGTTGCTTGCCCAGGAACAGCCCTCCGGCAACGCCCAGCGGCAGGGGCGCCAGCAGATGTTCGGCGCCCAGGCCAACCAGCGAAACGCCGGCGTTGGCGAAGCCGAACAGTGGTACGATCCCATAGGCTACCCAGCCGTGAAGGCCGTGTTCAAGGCGGTGGAGCGGAGATTCCGTACTGTCCGGCGTGCCGGGGGTGATGCGGATCGGGATGAGGCTTGCGGCCAGCACGCCGGCTATCGTGGCGTGTACGCCGGACAGCAGCACCGCCAGCCAAAGCATCGCGGCAAGCGTGAGGTAGGGCCAGAGTTGCTTCACTCCGATGCGATTGAGCACGAACATCACGCCCATGATCGCGCCCGCCGCCAGCAAGGCCAGGCCGTGGATCTGCGAGGTGTAGGCAAGGGCGATCACCGCCACCGCCCCCATGTCGTCGACGATGGCGATGGTCGTGAGGATCAGCTTGAGCGAGGCGGGGACGCGCTTGCCCAGCATGGCCATGACGCCGATGGCGAAAGCGATGTCCGTAGCCGCAGGGATGGCCCAGCCGCGCGTCAGCCCCGATCCGGGGCCCACGATCGCCAGGTAGATCAGCGCCGGGCAGATCATCCCGGCGGCGGCGGCGATGGCGGGCAACGCACGATCCGACCAGTTGGCGAGGTGGCCGTCCACGAATTCGCGTTTGATCTCCAGCCCCACCAGCAGGAAGAACAGCGACATCAGCCCGTCGTTGATCCAATGCGCCAGCGACATCGGGCCGATCTTCACGTGAAGCGCGTGAAAGTAGCTGTCTGCAAGCGGACTGTTGGCGACAATCAGCGCCAGGGCCGCCGCGATCATCAGCAGGATACCGCCTGAAGCTTCGCTGCGCAGGAAAGCGCGAAGGGCCGAACGGGGACGCCTGGGTAGGATCATCGATGCGGGGCTGTCTCGTCGAAGCAGGTGGGAGATTGCAGACTAGCCGCAATCATCCCGAATGGCCACCCGGCCCCGAACAGCCCCATTGATCCGCCGTATCAGTATGCAGGAACCGGTGCGGGTGCGGGTGCGGGTGCGGGTGCCTGCTCCGGGGCGGGCGAAGCCGGGGCGGTCTCGCCCGCAGCGGGTACGGCGGGAACGGGGGTTGCAGGAGGCGCAGTCTCCGGCGCAGCCCCGGTCTCCGGCACAGGCGCCGTCTCCTGAGCAGGTTCAGCCTCACCAGTGGCAGGCTGCCCGGCTTCACCTTGCTTGTCGCGATCCTTCTTGCCGGGCACTTTCAGTCCGGGGCCGTAAACCGGCACGACGCCCGGCGTCACGCGGCCGTGAAGCGCGTCGATCTCGGCCTGGCGCTGCTTGAGGTAGAGGTCGCGATAGGTGGCGTAGGGTCGGTCTTCCTCGCGGATCTGGTTGATCCGCTCGTCGAAGGCCGCGCGTTCGCCAAGCTGGCGGACGACGGTCATGGGGATCACCACTTCGGGGTTGGTGAAGGGCTTGCCGATGGCGGCGGGCAGCAGCAGCTTGTCGATCGAATCGCCGATGATGTCGCGCAGGGTCGTCGGGCCGATGATCGGAAGATACATGTAAGGGCCGGGACCGACGCCGTAGTAACCCAGTGTGTTGGCCACGCCGTTGGGACGGTACGGCAGGTTGAACGGCTTCTTCTTGGCCACGTCCATCAGCCCGCCCACGCCGAGCGTGGTGTTGATCACGAAGCGTCCGGCCGTCTCGGCGGCCTTGCCGGGTTTCAGCTGCAGGAGAAAAGCCGCGAAGACCACGGGCTCGCCCAGATTGGTGAAGAAGTTGCGCAGGCCCTTGCGGACGGGGCGCGGCAGGCCCTTGTTGTAAGCCTTGGCCACGGGTTCCAGCACGGCCTTGTCGACGGACTGCACCACCTTGAAGGACTCGGCGTTGATCCGCTCCAGCGGATCGCCGGGCGGCGGCGGCTGCGGCGCGGTGACGACGATTTCCGATTCGGGCTGGTCCGGAGCGGCTTGAGCCGGAGGCGTCGGGGCGGGGGCCAAAGGATCGGCGGCAGGTGGCTGAGCCTGAACGGGATCGGAAGAGGAAGGTGTCGCAATTTCGCCCGTCGTCACCGGCGCGGGAATCGCCGCTCCGGCCGCAGGCGCAGCGGCCTGCGCTTCGGCAAGCTGCAACGGACGCGATGCCGCCTGGAGATCGGCCACTTGCAGATCGACCAGATGTACGGGTGCGTCGGGCATCGACGGGCCCGTCATCAACAACGCCACGGCAGCGGCCGGCAAACTCATTCGAAGATCCTTAGCATAGTGCCGTAGCGGTCGCGAAGCCGAATTCAGTTCGCGCGTGATTTTTGGCTTTGCTGTCCGGCCGCTAGGCTCGATTCCGTCATCCGTCAATCGCGCCGGGGCGGGTATGCGGTCATCGCTTCTAGTCCGATCGAGGCGGGCCGTTGCAAGATCGCGCCGAAGCGTCTATCACCCGGCGCAGCATCAAGAGTTGGGACGACGCCCAACGCCAACCTGCCGATCCGGGCAAGGTGGCACTCCCGGCGGGAGGATGTGGCCGAGCCGGCAACCAACGGATCAAGCCACCAGCGTCGTTCCGGAATGAGGACCGACGCAACGTGCCGATCAAGATTCCCGACGACCTGCCCGCCCGCTCCATCCTGGAGAACGAAGGCGTGGCCGTGATGCGCGAGAGCGATGCGGTGCGGCAGGACATCCGGCCGCTACGCATCGGCCTGCTCAACCTCATGCCCGACAAGGTGAGCACCGAGACCCAGCTCGCCCGCCTGCTCGGTGCGACGCCGCTCCAGATCGAACTGACCCTGGTGCGGATCAGCGACCATGTCGCCCGCAACACCTCGCCCGAGCATCTCGAAGCATTCTACCGCCCCTGGCGGGATGTCGAGCACGAGCGGTTCGACGGTTTCATCATCACCGGCGCTCCGGTCGAGCGGCTGGCTTTCGAGGATGTGCGCTACTGGCCCGAACTTCAGCGCATCTTCGACTGGACGCGTACCAACGTCCATAGCTGCCTGACTATCTGCTGGGCTGCGCAGGCCTTCCTCCACCACTTCCACGGCGTTCCCAAGCACGAGTTGCCGGCCAAGGCTTTCGGCGTCTTCCCGCATCGCAATCGCGCGCCGAATTCGCCCTTCCTGCGCGGGATTTCGGACAGTTTCGCCGTACCCGTGTCACGGTGGACCGAAATGCGCGCGGAGGATCTTCCGTCGGATGGCGGGGTGCAGATCCTTGCCGAAAGCGAGGAGACCGGCCTGTGCCTGCTCCATGACCCGCAGGATCGCGCGCTGCTGATGTTCAATCACCTCGAATACGACAGCGACACCCTGGCCGGCGAATTCGAACGCGACGGCGGCCCGGTTCCGGCCAACTACTATCCTGACGATGATCCGGCCTGTGCGCCGATCAATGCCTGGCGCAGCCATGGGCACCTGCTCTTCGGGAACTGGATAAACGAGATCTACCAGAGCACGCCTTTCGATCGGGCCGAGATCGGGGCGACTACACGTCCGGATGCCGCGGCAGACCTGATCCCGGCGTAAGGGCAAGCTCCAAGCCTTTCTTCGGGACTGTTCGGTGCTTTCCTGCTGGCCCGCGACGCTATCCGCTGACGCGGTTCAGGCCGGTTCAGGCCCGGTTTCAGGCGGCCCGCGAGGTAAGCAGCGCCGCTCCGAAGCCGACGAAGATCGATCCGGTCACCCGGTTGAACAGACGCTTCACCGAAGGCCGCCGCAGATGCGCGGAAAGCGTGCCTCCCGCCAGCGCATAGGTGCAGTACCAGAACATCTCGATAACCGTGAACGTGCCCACGAGAATGGCGAACTGCGGCGCCTTGGGCTGTGCGGGATCGATGAACTGCGGAAAGAAGGCGGCCGCGAACAGCAGTAGCTTGGGGTTGCTGATGGCGATCGTGAACCCGCCGCGAAACAGCGCCATCGGCGAATTGCGCCGGGCCATGTCGGCACCGGCCGGATCTTCAGGAGAGACGTCGGCCCTCCAGGACTTGATGCCCAGATAGACGAGGTAGGCCACGCCGAGATAGCGCAGCACCTCGAAAGCGCCCGGTATGGCCTTGAGCAGCGCGGTCAATCCCGCTGCCGAGGCCGCGAGCACCAGCGCGATCGCCAGCATGCATCCCGCCATGGCCGCAAGGCTGCGCCGGAAGCCCAGTTCCACGCTTCGCGTCATCACGTGGAGCATGTTGGGTCCGGGCGTTCCCGAAAGCAGGAAAACGGCGAAAGCGTAAAGCCACCAGGTCTGGAGCGTCATCATGGGTTTTGCCTAGGCGGCCGGATCGCCTGTCGCAATGGTCTTCCGTGCGTACAGCAGCCCGACCGATGAAAACCCGAGGTTGCATGGCTGGCGCAAATAGCCAGATTACGGAGATGCAGGGCTTTCGATCCTCCAGCACTGTCAACAGCAGGATGACGCGTCGCCGCGCCTTGGCGCTCGCGGGCGGGATGGCCGCTTCGACCGTCCTGGCGCGGGAGCTTGTCCGGCCCGCCGCCGCCTGGGGAGCGCCGACGATGCAACTCGATGCGATCGCCCGTACGAAAGGACTTCGGTTCGGCGCGGCGATTTCTGCAAGTCACCTCGACGATCCGACGTTCGTCCAGTTGCTGCGTCAGCAATGCTCGGTGATCACGGGCGAAAACGAGTTCAAGTGGAAGTATCTGGAGCGGGAACAGGACCACTTCGACCCGTCCAAGGCGCTGCGAATATCGCGCTTTGCCGACGAAAACGGCTTGTTCATGCGCGGCCACACTTTCGCCTGGAACCAGGACGATCGCCTGCCGGCCTGGCTGCTGGACATGGAAGCGGATCTCAAGCCCAACGGGGGCGCCAGGCTGATCACGCTTATGAACCGGCATGCGACTTTCATGGCCAACACTTTTCCCAACATCCGCTCGTGGGACTGCGTGAACGAGGCGCTGCAGGTGCGTGACGGGCAGATGAAGAACTCGCTCTACACCCGTGTCCTGGGAGAAGACTTTTTCGACCTTGCCTTCGAACTGGTGCGCGAACATGCGCCGCGCGCGCAGGGGGTCTACAACGGCAACATGTGCTGGGAAGCCAACGGAGCGCACCGCGCGGGCGTGCTGCGCCTGTTGGAACGGTCGCTCACGCGCGGCGTCCGCGTCGAAGCGCTCGGCATCCAGAGCCACCTTGGCAACACGCTGGGCCGCAAGCGTGACGAGAAAGGCTGGCGCAAGTTTCTGGAGCAGGTCCAGGCCATGGGCCTGCAAGTCATCCTCACCGAACTCGACTGTGCCGATCGCAATCTGAAGGACAAGGATCCCGCGCGGCGCGATGCCGAGATAGCCGCTTTCGCGAAGGGCTATCTCGACCTCACCTTGAGCTTCACCAACGTCTCGCAGGTCGTGACCTGGGGATTGTCGGACAAGTATTCCAATCTCAACCGCAAGAGCTACCCGGAGCGGCGAAGAAGGCCCGATGGATTGCCCATGCGCGGCAATCCGGTGGACGAGAATTTCGAACCAAAACCCATGTTCTCGGCCATGGCCGCAGCCCTTGCCTCCGCCCCGGAGCGCTCCTTCTAGATCGCCTCGATCAGCAATGTGTCGAGCGTGAAGGATCCGTCCGCCTCGATGGCGAAGTGGCTGGAGATTTCGCTGCCGGCAGCGCCCTGAAGCGCGCGGATCGCGGCGATCCGTTCGGGTGGGGTGCGCATGCGGGCGGTCCAGTCCGCGAAGTCCATGCGCAGGCGACCGGGAGTGGTCGAGACGATCGAAAAGCCCGCGCTGCTGAGCATCTCTTGCCACTGTGCCGTAGAATAGTCCCGCACATGCGACAGGTCGCGCAGCAGTTCCACCGCTTGCAGGTGCGTATCGGCAGCCGGATCGGCGGGCGCGATCACGTCCATGAACAAGGCAGGCGCGCCGGGCGTCAGCACGCGGCGGGCCTCTCGCAGGCCCGCCTCGGCGCTGCGCCAGTGGTGGGTGGAAAAGCGGCAGGCGAGGAAGTCGAACGTATCATCCGCGAAAGGCAGGGCTTCGGCGGCGGCGGCTTGCGTGACGATATTGGCGAGGGCGCGCCTTTCCGCTTCGGCGGCGATCACGGCCAGCATCCGGGGGGCGAGATCGCAGGCCGTCACCTGCGATGCGTGCCGTGCCATGGCATAGCTGACATGTCCGCCCCCGGCGCCGAGGTCCAGGGCGTGGCGCGGCTGTGCCTCGTTGGCACGAATGGCGATTCGGTCGAGATCGGTGCCCTCCGCATGGACCTTGCTGGTGACATAGGCGGACGCGTTCGAGCCGAACTGGCCGTCTACCAACTGATGGCGGGTTTTGTGGGTGGGATTGCTGGTCATGGATATCTCCTTGCGGAAATCCGTCTGGCAGGATCATAGCCTGTTACAATGAACATAGTTATCCTGTTATAACGGGCACCATGCAATCTGAAGATCAACGCAAGTCGCTTGGCGCTTTCGTCCGCGCCCGGCGGGAAAGCATGACGCCGGAAGGGCACGACCGTCGCCGCAGAACGCCGGGCCTGCGGCGGGAGGAACTGGCGGCGCGGGCGGCCATCGGCACGACGTGGATCGCCTGGATCGAGCAGGGGCGCGACGTTCGCCCCTCGGCCGAAACGCTTGCGCGCCTGGCAGGGGGGCTCAGTCTCTCGGCCGCCGAACGCGATTATCTGTTCTCGCTTGCCGGACGGCACGATCCGATCGACCTTTCCGCGAGGGCCGGGGCGTCGGCGCCTTCCGCCATCGCCGCGCTGGTCGGGCAGATGGACTGGCCTTGCTATGCGCTCGATCCGGCTTGGTCGATCTGTGCCGCGAACGGGGCTGCTCGTCGGCTGTTCATCGGACTTTTCGAGTATAGCGAAGCGCCCAATCTGTTGCGCTACGTCTTCGCTCATCCTGCGGCGCGGCAGCTTCTCCCCGACTGGAGCGGGCGCGCCGCCCGCCTGCTGGCCGAGTTTCGGCGGGATTACGGCCACGGCATGGCAGACCCCCGCGTGACGAATCTGGTTCTGGGCCTTCAGGACGAAAGCCCGGAGTTTCGCGCCGCCTGGAACGCGCAGACGGTGCTGGCGCGCGAAGGTGGAGAGCGTGTGTTCCAGCACCCCGACGATGGGCGACTTCATTTCACCCAGCACACTTTATCGGACGTGGAACGGGGCGACTTCCGGGTCGTTTTCCTGGAGCCGGGCTGAGCGGAAACGCTCGCAAACCGGGGCAAAGCTGTCACCGACCGGAAACAATCATGAAAATCATTCATGAGAGTATTCCGTTCAGCGCATTTTTCTAACGCGTCATGGGTCGTTAGGGGCTGAACTATTCCAGCAGGATTTCCCGTCCGTTTCCGCGCCGCAAGGCGGGGAGGGTAGCAGCGGCGGAAACCAACCAAAACATGAGCCGGAGAGGAATTCGCCTGTCCAGCGTGCTTTCCGCGCGCCGGGCGGCCCATGGAGTTCTCGATGTTAGGTATCGTCAAGACCGCGCTGCACCGCCCACTGACATTCATCGTCATGGCCATTCTCATTGCCATTGGCGGTTTGCTTGCGGCCTTCCGCACGCCTGTCGATATCTTCCCGGAAATCAAGGTGCCGGTCATCGCCGTGGCCTGGACCTACACCGGTCTGGCTCCGCAGGACATGACGGATCGCATCGTCACGCCTTACGAACGCGTGCTGACGACGACCGTCAACGATATCGAGCATATCGAAAGCCAGTCGTTCCAGGGCATGGGGATCGTCAAGATCTACTTCCAGCCCGGCGCCGATATCCGCACCGCGACGGCGCAGGTCACCTCGGTTTCGCAGACGGTGCTGCGCCAAATGCCGCCGGGCATCACGCCGCCGCTGATCCTCAATTACAGCGCTTCGACCGTGCCGATCCTCCAGCTTGCGCTCTCTGGCGAGGGCATGACCGAGCAGCAGCTGTTCGATATCGGCCAGAACCAGATCCGCACCGGGCTGGTCACCATTCCGGGCCTTGCCATGCCGTTCCCTTCGGGCGGTCGCCAGCGCCAGGTCCAGATCGATCTCGATCCCCAGGCGCTCCAGTCCAAGGGCCTCTCCGCCGTCGATGTCGGCAACGCCATCGCCTCGCAGAACCAGATCAACCCGGCGGGCTTCGTGAAGATCGGGGAAACCCAATATTCGGTCCGCCTGAACAACACGCCTGACTCCATTGCCGCGCTGAACGACCTGCCGGTCAAGGTGGTCAACGGCGCCACGATCACCATGCGCGATGTCGCCTATGTGCGGGACGGCAGCGCCCAGCAGCAGAACGTCGTCCATGTGGAGGGCCGCCGCTCGGCGCTGCTCACCGTGCTCAAGAACGGTGCGACGTCCACGCTCTCCATCGTCGACGGCGTCAAGTCGGCCTTGCCGAAGATCGCGGAAACCCTGCCGGACAGCCTCAAGATCCTGCCGGTGGGCGACCAGTCGCTGTTCGTGAAGGCGGCCGTCAACGGCGTCATACACGAAGGCGCCATCGCCGCCGCGCTGACCTCGCTGATGATCCTGCTGTTCCTCGGTTCCTGGCGCTCGACGGTCATCATCGCCCTTTCGATCCCGCTGGCGGTGCTCGCCGCGATCGCCATGCTGGCGGTCTTCGGACAGACGCTGAACGTGATGACGCTGGGCGGTCTGGCGCTGGCGGTCGGCATCCTCGTCGACGACGCGACCGTGACCATCGAGAACATCAACTGGCACCTCGAACAGGGCAAGGGCGTGATGGAGGCGATCCTCGACGGCGCCGCCCAGATCGTGACGCCGGCCTTCGTGTCGCTGCTCTGCATCTGCATCGTCTTCGTGCCGATGTTCTTCCTGCCGGGCGTGGCGGGCTATCTCTTCGTGCCGATGGCGCTCTCGGTGGTCTTCGCGATGATCGCGTCCTTCGTACTGTCGCGCACCCTGGTGCCGACGCTGGCGATGTACCTGCTGAAGCCCCACGCCCCGCATGGCGAGAACCACCATAACGCCGGAACGCCGGCCTCGCGCAACCCGCTCGTGCGGTTCCAGCGCGGTTTCGAGGCCCGCTTCGAAAAGCTGCGCGACGGCTACCTCGGCATCCTGCACCGCGCGCTCCAGGGCCAGAAGGCCTTCATGCTCGGGTTCCTGGCGATCGTCGTCGTCTCGTTCGGACTGATGCCGTTCCTGGGCAGCAACTTCTTCCCGACCGTCGATTCCGGCCAGATCGCGATGCACGTCCGCGTCCCCGTGGGCACCCGCATCGACGAGACGGCCCTGCGCTTCCAGCGGATTTCCGAGGACGTGCGCAAGGTCATCCCGAAATCGGAACTGGGCTCGATCACCGACAACATCGGCCTGCCGGTCAGCTCGATCAACACCGTCTACAACAACAGCGGCACCATCGGTCCGCAAGACGGCGACATGCTGATCACCTTGAATAAGGGCCATGCGCCGACCGAGGGCTATGTCGAGACACTGCGCCGGGAACTGCCGCGCCAGTTCCCCGGCACCCAGTTCTCGTTCCTGCCGGCCGACATCACCAGCCAGATCCTGAACTTCGGTTCGCCTTCGCCGATCGACGTCCAGATCGCCGGCAAGGACCTGGCCGCCTCGCGCGTCTATGCGCAGAAGCTGATGGCGAAGATGGCCCGCATTCCCGGCCTTGCCGACATGCGCCTTCAGCAGCCCGCCAACTCCCCGCAGCTCGACGTCGACGTGGATCGCGCCCGTGCCGGCCAGTATGGCCTCACCGAACGCGACGTGACCACCAGCCTCGGGAACTCGCTGGCGGGCACCTCACAGACCGCGCCGGTGTTCTTCGTGAACCCCGACAACGGCGTGCAATATGCCGTGGTGGCGCAGGCACCGGAATATGCCGTCGATTCGCTGACCAAGCTGTCGAACCTGCCGGTTTCCGGCGCCGCCGCCGGCACGCGTCCGCAGCCGCTGGGCGCGCTGGCGACCGTCAGCCGTTCGACCACGGCGCCGGTCGTCTCGCACTACAACATCGCCCCGGTCATCGACATCTACGGCACCCCGCAGGGCCGAGACCTCGGCGCCGTGGCAGGCGATGTCCAGCGCGCGATCGACGAACTCAAGGCCGACGCGCCGAAGGGCTCGACGATCACCATCCGTGGCCAGTACCAGACGATGAACACCGCATTCTCCGGCCTCGGCTGGGGTCTGCTGGCGGCGGTCGTGCTGATCTACCTTCTGATCGTCGTGAACTTCCAGTCCTGGCTCGATCCCTTCGTCATCATCACCGCGCTTCCGGCAGCCCTTGCGGGCATCGTCTGGATGCTGTTCGCCACCGGGACCACATTGTCGGTCCCGGCGCTGACCGGCGCGATCATGTGCATGGGCGTGGCCACCGCCAACTCGATCCTGGTCGTCAGCTTCGCGCGCGAAAAGCTCGCCGAACTGGGCGATCCGGTGAAGGCGGCGATGGAAGCGGGCCTCGTCCGCTTCCGTCCGGTGCTGATGACGGCGCTGGCGATGATCATCGGCATGGGCCCCATGGCGCTCGGCCTCGGCGAAGGCGGCGAACAGAACGCGCCGCTCGGCCGCGCCGTCGTCGGCGGCCTGATCTGCGCCACCATCGCAACCCTTCTTTTCGTTCCCACCGTCTTCGCCTTCGTCCACGGCCGTCGCCGCGAGAAGGAAGTCCCCCAGGAAGTGCAGGCCGCCCATGCATGATTCTCTCTCCGAACCCGCTCACTCGCCTACCGGACCGCAGACCCGCACTCTGAAGCGGGTGGGGCTGGGCGCGGCGGTGATCGCGCTGGCCGTGGTCGGCGCGGGTATCGCCACGCGCCTCAGTGCCACGCGTGATCTGGAGGCCGTGGCCGCCGAATCCGCCGTGCCGACTGTCGCGGTGGTCACTCCGGCAGGCGCGGGAGATGCCGGAGGCCTGGCCTTGCCCGGCACCGCGCAGGCCTTCAACAGCGCGGCGATCTATGCCCGTACCAACGGCTATGTCCGCAGCTGGCAGGCCGATATCGGCGATCGGGTCGGCGCCGGGCAGACGCTTGCCGTGCTCGACGCGCCGGAAGTGGACCAGCAACTGGCGCAGGCAAAGGCGGACTACCAGACCGCGCTCGCCAACCAGCGCCTGGCCGCCACCACGTCAAAGCGCTGGAGCGGGATGTTGAAGCAGGACGCCGTCTCGCAGCAGGAAGTGGACGAGAAGGCGGGCGATCTCGCCGCCAAGACAGCGCTGGCCAATGCCGCGCTGGCCAGCGTGCGAGAGCTTGAGGCGACGCGCGGCTTCACGCGGCTCTCGGCGCCGTTCGCAGGCGTCGTGACCAGCCGCTCGGCGCAGATCGGCGCGCTGGTGGTGGCGAACAACGCCGCCGCGCAGCCGCTGTTCACGGTGTCCGACGTGCACCGCATGCGTATCTATGTGCGCGTGCCGCAGATCTACTCCGCGCAAGTGAAGCAGGGCGTCGTCGTCAACCTCACCCTGCCGGAATTCCCCGGCCGCACCTTCCCCGGCACCGTCACCCGCAGCGCCGGTGCCGTCGACGCTCAGTCCGGCGCCGTCCTCGTCGAGGTACAGGCGAACAACAGCGAGGGCGCGCTCAAGCCCGGCGCTTTCGTGGAAGCCCATTTCGACGTGGCGGGCGGCGTGCAGGGCCTGACCCTGCCGGGCAGCACGATCCTTTATACGGAGAATGGCCCGAGCGTGGCCGTAGTCGGCGCGAACGGACGCGTAACGGTGCAGCCGGTCAAGATCGCGCGTGATCTTGGCAAGACGGTGATCGTCTCGGTCGGCGTCAAGCAAGGCGATCGCGTGGTGGACAGTCCGCCCGACTCGATGCGCAGCGGCGATCAGGTGAAGATCCAGAAGCCCGCCGCCGCCACGACCGCCAAGGGGGCGGCTCATGGCGGCTAGGTTCCCCGCAGTCGCGGCGCTGCTGCTCGCCGGATGTTCCGTGGCCGGGTGCTCGATGGCACCCAACTATCACGCGCCTGAAACGGCCGCTTCGCCGGCATTCCGCGAAGTCGAGGGCTGGTCGCAGGCAGCCCCGCGCGATGCGGAAGCACGCGGTGAATGGTGGACCGTGTTTGCGGATCCCGCGCTCGACGATCTCGAGAAGCGGGCCGAGGCCGCCAGTCCCACGCTGGCTGCGGCGCTTGCCCGCTACGACCAGGCGCGCGCCGCTGCCGGTGTTGTCGCCTCCGACCTCTATCCCACGGTGGGCGTCAGCGGCGAAGCCTCACGCGATCGCGTATCCGCCGGGCGCCCGCTGTCGACCGGTACGGCGCGGACTTACGACAACTTCGTGGTCGGCGGCAGCCTGTCCTACGAACTGGACCTGTGGGGCCGCGTGCGCAATTCCGTGAAGGCTGCAAATGCCGAAGCGGTGGCGTCGGGCGGCGATCTCGCTTCCGCGAAGCTCAGCCTCCAGGCCTCGGTGGCGGACGCCTACTTGCGCCTGCGCGGGCTCGATGCCCAGGCGGACCTGCTGAACCGCTCGGTTGCCGCGTTCGAACGGGCGCTGAAGCTCACCGACACGCGCCATTCGGGCGGGATCGCCTCCGGCATCGATGTGAACCGGGCCCGCACGGTGCTGGGGAACGCCAGGGCGCAAGTCTCGGCCGTTGCCAACGAGCGCGCGGCCACCGAGCATGAACTGGCCGCGCTGACCGGCGTGCTGCCTTCGGAGTTCTCGCTGGCCGCCCGCAGCGACATGCTGGACGTGCCGGACGTCGCGGTGGGCGTGCCTTCGGAACTGCTCCAGCGCCGGCCGGACATCGCCGCTGCGGAACGTCGGGTGTTTGCCGCCAATGCCCGTATCGGCGTGGCCAAGGCGGCATGGTTTCCTTCGGTCGGCCTCGGTGCCGCCGGGGGCTGGCAGACGACGCATGGCGATCTGCTGAAGACGCCCAACACGTTCTGGTCGCTCGGTCCGCTCTCGGCGCTGATGACGCTGTTCGACGGCGGCGCGCGCAAATCGCAGGTCAGGATATCGCGCGCCGAATACGAGGAAGTGGCCGCCAACTATCGCACCACCGTCCTCGGTGCTTTCCAGGATGTGGAGGATGCCATCGCGGCGATGCACCACCTGGAAACCCAGGCCTCGGCCCAGGGTGAGGCGGCACAGGCCGCCCAGCGCACCAGCGAGATCGCGCTGTCGCGCTATCGGGACGGCGCGGCAGACTATCTCGAAGTGGTGACCGCGCAGACCGATGCGCTCGACGCGCAGCGGTCCTGGATCAGCGTGCAGACAGCGCGGATGCGAGCGAACGTCGCTTACGTGCGCGCCATGGGCGGGACGGGCTGAAACCCGGCAATGCGCGAGACCGTATCGGCGGCTAGATCGATCGGATCGCCTCCCGTCAGGAAGGGCGTTCCATCGGGCTTCCAGTCCAGGCCGCCGATCGAATAGCGCATGCGCTCCTTCTGCCAGGCCACATAGGCGCGATGGTCCGCGAAGGCCTGGTCGATGGCCGCGATGGGGTCGGCGTCGGGCGTGATCACATCGCCGAAGTGCCACATCGCGTAGTCCTCGGACTCGCGCCACTGCGCATCGTGGGCGTTGACGAACAGGCAGGGGCGTGGGCGAACGAGGAATTCGTAGACCTGGCTGCTCACGTCGCCGAGATAGAGATCAGCTCCGAAGGTGTAGGTCATGTCGTTGCAGCGTGGTGAGCCGAGGTCGATGACGACACGATCCGGAACGGCCAGCGCTTCCCATTCGCGGCGCCGCGCGGCGGACCAGCGCGATGCCAAGCGCACATGCGGCGCAACGACCAGATTGTAGCGGCCGTCGCGCAGGACGGCTTCGATCAGCTTTCTGGCGAAGGCATCGAAGGAATTCAGCTTCTTCGTGAAGTGGGGATTGTAGAGGATGGTCTTGCGGTCGTTGGCGAACAGCGGCGCCCGATCGATCCCGGTGCGCAACATCGCGGCCAGCTTGATGGGGCCTGCTGCGGTGCAATTCTCCGGCGTCACCAGCCCGGCTTCGAGCAGCCGGTCGCGATCCTTGGCGCCCGCCACTATGACATGGTCGAACAGCTCGAAGCGCTTTTCGAAACCCACGGCGCGGTCACCCGCGCCATGGGGAATGTGGACCAGCGGTGGGCATTGTTTCCAGAGGCGCGCCAGGATCGTGGACGTCCGTTCCGCGCAGAGGATGACTTCCGCATCGCGCAGCAGCGGCGACCAGTAGATCAGCCGCGCAAGCTTGCGGGCGAAGCCCGGAACGACGGCATTCAGCGCCTTGGGAAGGCGCATCTCCACCAGGGCCGGCAGCGGAAGGCCCATGGCGGCGGCCAGATCCCGGACTGCCCGCGCATCGGTGGATCGCGGCACGAAGATGGTCACCGTGCCCGGATGACGGCGTTCCAGTTCACAGGCCACCGGCACGATATGCGGCAACTGGTGCGCGCCGCCGACCGCCAGCACATGGATCAGGCCAGGCCGGGCGCTCTTGAGGGTGGACGGCAGGGAAGGCATCGGGACAGGGTGCGAGGCTGCATTGGTAGTCATGCCCCCCATTGCCGCAGAGAGGTCTCCGCTTGATTGCGGAAACATTTGTATTTGCCCATGTGAGCCCGGCGGAGGTACGAAGCCCGTTTCCGTCACTTGCCTGACCCGCGCGGACACCTGGAAGCATGCAGATACTGCTAGTCGAAGACGATGACAGCCTTGCCGCCCATGTCGCGGCGGGCCTGAGGGAGGCCGGGCATGTCGTGGAGCATCGCGCCGATGGGCGCGAGGGGCTGGTCCAGGCCACTTGCGAGATGTATGACGTGATCGTCCTCGATCGCATGTTGCCCTCGCTCGACGGGCTCAAGGTGCTGGCGGCCCTGCGCGCAACGGAAAATGCCACGCCGGTGCTGATCGTCAGTGCGCTGGGCGATGTCGACGAGCGGGTGCGGGGCCTGCGCGCCGGCGGCGACGACTACATGGCCAAGCCTTTCGCCATGTCCGAACTGCTGGCGCGGGTGGACAGTCTCGGGCGGCGGAACGCGACCGTTTCCGAACCCAGCGACCATTTGCGCGTGGGAGATCTGGAAATCGATCTGGTCGCCCATGTGGTCTCGCGAGCAGGGCGCCGCATCAACCTTACGCTGCGCGAGTTGCGCATCCTGGCATATCTCGCCCGGAACGCCGGGCGGGTCGTGACGCGTTCCATGCTCCTCGAAAACGTCTGGGACTACAATTTCGACCCGCAAACCAATATCATCGACCAGCATATCTCGAAACTGCGGCAGAAGATCGCGCATAACGAGGAAGCGCCGTTGATCCACACGATCAGGGGGCTGGGCTATGTCATGCGGCCCGAATGAGCTTGCGCAGTGGCCGGGGTGACGCGGCGATGACCCGGCTTTTCCGCAGCCTGTCGTTTCGCCTGGCGCTGACTTACGCAATGCTTTTCAGCCTTTCCGTAGGGCTGCTGTTCGCGGCGGGCTACTGGTTGCGGGTGATCCAGCCGATGTCCGAGGTCCGCGTCGCGGTGGAGGGCGAAGCGGCGCGGATCGGGGCTGTCTACCGCAAATCGGGGATCGACGCCGCGCGCTCGGCTCTGGACCTGCGGGCGCATACCCCTGCTGCCCGAATGCCGTTTCACGTTCTAGTGGCCCCCGATGGCCAGATCGTTGCCGCCAATCTGCCGAGCTGGGCTCCCGCGGCGGCGAGCGGTCTTTCCGTGATCGAGGCGGACAAGTTCGTCGATGGCTTCGAGATCGATCATTCCGCTTTCGTCCGGGATCGAACCATGCCCGACGGCGGACGCCTGATCGTCGGGCGGGACGTTCAGGACATCGTCGATGACGAGGATCTCCTGCGCACCGGAGCGCTCTGGATGCTGTTCGGGTCGCTGGCGCTGGGAATAACCGGAGGCTGGCTGATGAGCCGGGCCATCGGCAAGCGCATCGATTCGGTGACGTCCACCGCGCTCCAGGTAATGGCGGGCGATCTTTCGGGGCGTGTGCCGGTACGCGGCACCCAGGATGATTTCGACCGGCTCTCCGCGACGCTCAACCTGATGCTTTCGCGGATCGAGGGCCTGTTCGAAACGGTGCGCCGGGTGTCGGACAATGCCGCACATGAACTTCGCACGCCGCTTGCGCGCTTGGCGGGCAAGCTGGAAGTGCTGGAGCAGGACGTCTGCAAGGACGCCGCCGCCTCACCGGCAATTGCCGCCAGCGTGGCCGAGGCGATCGCGGAAGCCAATCGGCTGCGCGGGATACTGGCTGCCCTGATCCGCATCTCGCGGCTCGAAGGGGGCAGGGCGACACTGCACGTCCAGCGCACCGACGTGGTGCAACTGCTGGAAGACGTCGTCGAATTCTACCAGCCGGAGGCGGAGCGCCGGGACATCGCCCTGACGCTGGATGCACATCGCCCGCTGGTGGCGGACCTCGACCTGGACATGGTGTTCCAGGCCATCTCCAACCTGCTCGACAATGCGCTCAAGCACGTGCCCGAAGGAAGCCGCGTCGATGTTCGCGCTGGGCGACAGGACGGCGAACTGGTGCTGGGCGTATTCGACGATGGACCGGGCCTGCGCCCGGCGGACCTGGCCCGGGTGACCGAGCCCTTTTTCCGCGCCGAAGGTTCGACGTCGGTGCCGGGGGACGGCCTGGGTCTCAGCATGGTTGCGGCGATTGCGCAGGTTCACGGTGCCCGGATCGAGTTTTCGGACAATCGACCCGGCCTTGTTGTGGTGCTGCGTTTTCCGTTGCGCTAACCGCATTCATCGCTACTCATAATATACGATATATAATCTGCTCATTTTCTGACTAGCTAAATCGGTTTCGATCTCGCAGACCGTAGCCAAATGACGAGAGCGAACATGATGGCCGATAAAATCCGGGGCACGGGATCGAGTGAGACCATGGAACAGATCCCGCTGATGAACGGCCGCCTGCACCATGCGGTGGCTCAGCGGCTCGCTACGCAGGTCGTCAACGGCAGCTATCCAGCGGGACATGTGTTCCCGGCCGAAGTGGAACACGCGGAGATTCTGGGCGTATCCCGCTCGGTACTGCGCGAAGCATTTCGGATGCTGACGGCCAAGGGCATGGTCAGCAGCCGCCCCAAGGCGGGAACCCGCGTCAACGAGCGCCGGCAGTGGAACCTGCTCGATCCGGACGTGCTTTCCTGGCAGATCCAGTGCGGCGTTACCGATGAATTCCTGCGCGACCTTTTCGAACTGAGGATGGTGGTGGAGCCGCAAGCCGCGGAAATGGCCGCCTTGCGCCGTGACGAGCGGCAATTGCTCGATATGGGTAATGCGCTGGAAGCCATGGAGCGCTACACCCTCACCAACCCCAAGGGACGCGCCGCGGACATCCGTTTTCACGAGCTGTTGATGGAGGCGACGCGCAACGAGATGTTGCAGGCCCTTTCCAACTCGATCTCAACGGCGATCGCCTCCACCACCACGATCAAGCACGCCAAGAAGGACAGCCCGCGCGATCCGATGCCGGAGCATTACGCGCTCTACGCGCAGATCGCGGAACAGAACCCGGCGAAGGCGCGCAAGGCGATGATAACTCTCATCGAACTTGCGCACGCCGATACCCAGGTGGCCCTGCGCCGTTAAGCTTGCGCAATTCTGACAAAGAAAGGATTGACTTCGAACCCCCTCAGTTTATCAATACCGTATACGATATTCGATAGGGGTTTTAAAATGCAGGCCAATCGGCGCGAATGGATGGCTGGCGTGGCGGCGCTGGCTATTTGCTCTGTCCCTCTCAAGGGCTTTGCGGCCGTCGTCGCTCCCAAGTTGCCGATCAAGGCGAAGCCGCTGCCGCTGACCGATGTGCGCCTGGCGCCGTCCGACTACGCAACGGCCGTGAACGTCAACGTCGATTACCTGATGTGGCTCAGCCCCGATCGCTTCCTGCACAACTTCCGCAAATATGCCGGGCTCGAGCCCAAGGCCCCGATCTACGGCGGCTGGGAATCGGACACCATCGCCGGCCACACCCTCGGCCACTACATGACCGCGCTGGTGCTGGCTTGGCAGCAGACCGGCAACCCGGAATGCCGCCGCCGCGCGGACTACATCGTCGATGAACTGGCCGAATGCCAGGCCCAGCGCACGGACGGTTACATCGGTGCCCTCGGCCGCAAGACCAAGGACGGCAAGGTCGTCGACGGACAGGAAATCTTCCCCGAGGTCATGCGCGGCGAGATCAAGTCGGGCGGGTTCGACCTCAACGGTTCGTGGTCGCCGCTCTACACCGTGCACAAGTATTTCCAGGGCCTGCTCGACATCAATGCCGCCTGGGGCAATCCCAAGGCGCTTGCCGTCGTCACCGCTTTTGGCGGGTACTTCGAGAAGGTGTTCGCCGCGCTCGACGACAAGCAGATGCAGGAACTGCTCGGCTGCGAATATGGCGGCCTCAACGAGAGCTATGCCGAACTCTATGCCCAGACCGGCGACCTGCGCTGGCTGAAGGTGGCCGAGCGCATCTACGACAAGAAGGTGCTCGATCCGATCGTGGCGCAGGAGGACAAGCTCGCCAACTTCCACGCCAACACCCAGGTCCCGAAGCTGATCGGCCTCGGCCGCATCCACGAACTGACCGGCAAGGACGAACCCGGCCGCGCCGCGCGCTACTTCTGGGAACGCGTGACCAAGCACCACAGCTACGTGATCGGCGGCAATGCCGACCGCGAGTACTTCTTCGAGCCCGACACCGTGGCGCTGCACCTCACGGAATCGACCTGTGAGCATTGCAACACCTACAACATGCTCAAGCTGACGCGTCAGCTCTACTCGTGGCAGCCCGACGGCGCGCTGTTCGACTATTACGAGCGTGCGCACCTCAACCACGTCATGTCGGCGCAGAACCCCGAAACGGGCGGCTTCACCTACATGACGCCGATGATGAGCGGCACCGCGCGCGGCTATTCCGGCCCCGGCGAGGAAGCCTTCTGGTGCTGCGTCGGTTCGGGCATGGAGAGCCATGCCAAGCACGGCGATTCCATCTTCTGGGAAGGCGATGATACTTTCTTCGTCAACCTCTACATCCCCTCGACCGGGCAGTGGAAGGCGAAGGGCGCTGCCTTTACCATCGCCACCGATTACCCCTTCAAGTCGGACGTGAAGATCACGCTCGATGCGGTGAAGCAGGGCAAGTTCGCCGTGGCCCTGCGCATTCCGGGCTGGTCGAACGGCAAGGCTACCGTGGCCGTCAATGGCGCTCCGGTGCCCTCGACGCCTGTCGGCGGCTACGCCGTGATCGACCGTCGCTGGAAGAAGGGCGATGTGATCACGCTCAACCTGCCGCTGGAACTGCGCCTGGAAACGGCGCAGGGCTCGCAGGACGTGGTTGCGGTCGTGCGCGGCCCGATGGTCATGGCGGCGGACCTCGGTCCGGCCGAGATGGAGTTCACCGGCGTCGAGCCGGCCATGGTCGGCGACAATCCGCTGGCCGCCTTCGCGCCGATCGTCTCGGACCGTCCGCGTTTCCAGACCACCGGCATCATCCGTCCGGGCGACCGCATGTTCGTGCCGTTCTACAGCCAATACGATCGCCGCAGCGCCGTCTATTTCAAGCGCTTCACCGAAAGCGGCTGGAAAACCGAGGAAGCTGCGTTCCTGGCCGAGCAGGCCCGCCAGAAGGACCTGGCTGCCCGTTCGATCGACGTGATGCACCTGGGCGAAATGCAGCCTGAGCGCGATCACGAACTGACCTCGGAAATCTCCTACCCGGTCTCCTATCGTGGCCGCAATGGACGCGATGCGCGCTCGGGTGGCTATTTCGAATTCAAGATGAAGGTGAAGCCCGGCCCACTCCTGCTTCAGGCGAGCTATTGGGGCAGCGAGCGTTCGCGCGTGTTCGACATCCTGGTCGACAATGTGAAGATCGCCACCCAGAAGCTCGACAACGACACGCCGGGCAAGTTCTTCGATGTGGACTATCCGCTGCCCGAGGCGCTGACCAAGGGCAAGAGCAGCGTAAAGGTGCGCTTCGTGCCGCATGACCGCAGTTCGGCCGGTCCGGTGTTCGGCGTGCGCCTGTTTACTGCCAAGAAGTGAGCCTATCCTTGAGTGAAGACGTTGCCCTGACGATCGCGGAGGCGGACGAACTCGCCCGCACCGTGCTCGAAGCCTGGGGCCTCGCGCCCGACCACGCCGCCGCCGTGGCCCACACCATGGTGTCGGGCGAGCGGGACGGCTGCACCTCGCACGGGCTTTACCGCCTCCTCGTCGCCGCCAATTCGGTCGAGCGCGGGGTGGTGGTGCCCGATGCGGTGCCCGAAGTGACCGAACCGGCGCAGGCGCTGGTGCGCGTGGACGGCAAGGGCGGTTTCGCCCAGCTTCCCTTCGAGCGCGGCATGCCGCTGCTGGTCGAGAAGGCACGGAAGTTCGGCATCGCCGCCATGGCGCTGAACAATGTGGTTCACTTCGCCGCGCTCTGGCCCGAGGTCGAGGCGCTGGCCGAGCAGGGCCTCGTCGCCTTCGCCTTCACGCCCAGCCATTCCTGGGTTGCGCCTGCGGGCGGGACCAAGCCGGTGTTCGGCACCAATCCGATCGCCTTCGGCTGGCCGCGTCCAAGTTACTCTGATGGAACGAAGCGGGCGCCCTTCGTGTTCGACTTCGCCACCAGCGCCGTCGCGCGTGGCGAGATCGAACTGCATCGCCGGGCGGGCAAGGAAATTCCGCTTGACTGGGGTTATGACGCGGACGGCAATCCGTCGAGCGATGCCAAGGCCGTGCTCGACGGCGCCATGCGCACTTTCGGCGGACACAAGGGCTCTGCGCTCGCGGCCATGGTCGAACTGGTCGCGGGGCCGCTGATCGGCGACATGACCAGCGCGGAATCGATGGCGGCGGACAAGGATCGCGGCGGTTCTCCGATCGGCGGCGAGTTCATCATCGCCATCGATCCGGCAGGCTTCCTTGGCGCGGGCGTGGAAGAGCACTTGCGCCGGGCGGAAGCGATGTTCGACATGATCGAAGGGCAGGGCGCTCGCCTGCCGGGATCGCGCCGCCTGATCGCGCGCGCGCAATCCGACAAGGAGGGGCTGCGCATTCCCGCCAAGCTCCACCAGGACATTCTCGAGGTTCTCGAAAGGGGAAATGACGTGAAGAATTCGGTTGGCCGGGCCATGATGATGGCCGGCGCCGCGCTGGTCGCCACGCCTGCGGTTTCGGGCACGGCAGCGGCCGCTCCCGCCGCGAAGGTTTCCCAGAAGCAGACCGCCGACCAGGCCTTCGAGGCGATCTACACCGCCGAATACGAATGGCGCCAGAAGCAGATCGGCCCTTGCGAGGATACCCCCAAGGACACCAAGATCGTCCTTCCCGAACTTGGCCCGAAGGCCCAGGCCGATCGCCTCGCCTGCTGGACCAGGGTGGAGGGCCAGTTGGCCGCCATCGACCAGAACCAGCTCTCGCCCGCAAACCGGATCAACTTCGCGGTCTACAAGGGGCAGGTCGACGCGCTTCTGGCCTCGCAGCGGTTCCGCGATTACGAAAAGCCCTTCAACGCCGACACCAGCTTCTGGGGCGATCTGGCCGACTGGGCGCGCAACCCGGTGAAAGACCAGGCGGCCGCCGAGAACTACCTGGAGATGCTGCGCGAGATCCCGCGCTACTACGACCAGCAGATCGAGAACATGCGCGCGGGCCTGAAGCGCGGCTTCACCGGCCCGCAGATCACGCTGACCGGGCGTGACAAGGGCATCGAACTGGTGACCCAGGCCAAGTCGGTCGAGGCTTCGCCGTTCTACGAACCGTTCCGCAAGCTGCCCGCGACGATCCCCGCCGCCGAGCAGGAAAAGCTGCGCGCCGAAGCCCGCAAGCTGATCTCGGACGGGGTCGTGCCTGCGCACGTCAAGCTGCTCTCCTTCATGCGTAACGAATACGAGAAGGGCGCGCGCAAGACGCTGGCGGCTTATGACCTGCCGGACGGCAAGGCTTACTATCAGTCCAAGATCGCCGAGTTCGTCACGCTCGACAGGACGCCGGAACAGATCCATGAGACCGGCCTCAGCGAGATGGCGCGCATCCGTTCGCAGATGAACGAAGTGATGAGCCAGGTGGAGTTCAAGGGCGATCTCAAGGCCTTCCTGCACTTCCTGCGCACGGATCCGCAGTTCTATCCGAAGACCCCGAACGAGCTGCTCTATCGCGCGGCCTGGATCGCCAAGCAGTTCGACGGCAAGGCGGACCAGTTCTTCGGCCACATGCCGCGCAGTCGCTTCGCCATCAAGCCGGTGCCGGACGACATCGCGCCGTTCTACACCGGCGGTCGCGGTGGTCCGGGCATCTACCTGGTCAATACCTATGACCTGCCCAGCCGCCCGTTCTACTCGCAAGTCGCGCTGACACTGCACGAATCCGCGCCGGGCCATGCCATGCAGATGCCGCTGGCGATGGAGAACAAAGACTTGCCTGCCTTCCGCCGAGACACCTATCTCTCTGCCTATGGCGAGGGCTGGGCGCTCTATTGCGAGGCATTGGGCGAGGACATGGGCATGTATGAAACGCCCTATGACCGCTTCGGCATGCTGAGCTATCAGGCCTGGCGCGCCTCGCGTCTGGTGGTCGATACCGGCATCCACGCCATGGGCTGGAGCCGCGAGCAGGCGCAGCAGTACTTCCGCGACAATACCGCGCTCTCCGATCACGAGATCGAGACCGAAGTGGACCGCTATATTTCCTGGCCCGGCCAGGCGCTGTCCTACTACATGGGCCAGCTGGCTTTCGTGGATGCGCGCAAGAAGGCGGAGACCGCGCTCGGTCCCAAGTTCAACATTCGTGCCTTCCACGATGCCGTTCTCGAACTGGGCGGCGTTCCGCTTCCGGTGATCGACCAGCGTGTCGACCAGTTGATCAAGGACGGCGGTAAGGGGCCCTATCCCGACGAGGAATGAGCCGGGAGCAACTTCTTCGCGAATGTTAAAGCTCGCGCCGCCGGTCCCTCCGGCGGCGCGAGTTTCTTTTCGCACATGCAAAATTGCGATACTTGCAACAATGATGGCGCGGGGCATTCTGCCGCCCGAAACTTGATCCGTTGCCTCGGGAAATACGTCTGCTCGGAGTTTGCCATCGCTGAATCAACAGGCGTTCACTAGGCGATCCGCTGTAATTGCGCATAATGCAACCCATGACGATTTGCTTGCATTTGCGGCAATCGCGAAAACCAGCCACATCACGGCAATGTTGCATTGCAGCACGATGCTGCGCTTTCAGGTGGTTTCAGATGTTTTCGCTCGTATCGCTTTATTTCGCCTATCGCCGCGACGTCGTCATGGCAGAGCGTCACATCCCGGCATTGGCTCAGGCCCCGGTTTCCGATCTTGCCGAACAGGCCGGTGAGATCGAGGTTTCCGCCGAGCAGCGCGAACTGCCGCTGGCTGCCTGAAACGGCCTGGACCTGACCCTCTTAGGCCCAACCCGCTCCGGTTCAAGCCGAAGGGGAAGGGCGCGATGGGGGACGGGACTTCAGGCGCCGCGTTCGGAGATGCCTTCTCCGCCCTGTTCCTCCTCGAACAGGATAGCCACGTCGCCATTGGCAGATAGCCGCACCTGGCCGTCGTCAATGGCAGCCACGAGCCCTCCGGGAATGTAGTGGTGGTGGCTCTCGTGGGAGCCGCTGTCGGCTTTCGTCAGCTTGATCCTATCGCCCTCGACCTTGTCGACGGTGCCGATATGGACGCCGTCCGCGCCGATGACTTCCATGTGTTCGGCGATATTGCTCAGATCTGCCATTGAGAACCTCCTTGTGGAACACGCCCTCCTGCTGGAGCACGCGTGGTGACACGATGAGGAACGCGCGGAGCGAGCCGATCTATCCTTGCGCGGCGGCCGTTCGGCTTACGCATAACGCCGTTCCTCGCGTCAGCGCGTTCCCGCAAAGGCCCAGCGCACGATCCCGGCCATCGCTTTCGTCCCGGCGAGGGCGGGCAGGACGGACATTCCCGGCCGCCGCAGCCCCAGCATCGTCCGGGAGAACGGTGGCAGCAGATCGACAGCAGCTCCGCCTAGCGTGCGCATGACGGAACCGGGACGGCGGCTCGCGCTCCCTTCCAGCAGGAATGCGGCAACCTCGCGGGTCGCGGGGCTGCTCCGCAGATCGTTTCGCATTTCCGACATGAGCATCTGCGCCTCCGCGCGGCTGCGGGGAACGGGAGCGGCCCCCAGCATTCCGGCGACGACGGCCGTCTGTCGGAAATAACGGTCCTGCGCGTCCGGCGCCATGCCGGGATCGCCATAGGCCAGATAGGCTTCCAGGAAGCTCGTCGTCTCGGCGAGATGGACCCAGCCCAGCACCCGGGGATCGGTTGCGGAATAAGGAGCGCCGTCCGGCAGGGTTCCGCGCACGCGGGCGTGGATCGCGTTCACCGCAGCGATCGCCCGTGCGGCCTCGTCCCGATGGCCATATGTCGTGACGGCGATGAAGCGGGCGGTGCGGCGCAACCGTCCTTCGACATCCTCACGGAAGTCCGAATGGTCCAGCACCCCCTGAAGCGCCGCAGGATGCAGCATCTGCAACAGCAGCGCCCGCATGCCGCCCACCATCATCGCGACGACATCGGCATGGACCATGCGGACAGGACTGTCGGGCTCGAAGAGAGCCTGGGGAGAAGGCAATACCGGCGTTTCGCCCTTGGCACGGTCGTTGAACACGGCGCGCACCTGCCGCCGCAGCAGCGTTCGCAAGGCATCGGCAGGACGCAGGGCATCGGCAAGAGTGGGCGGGTGGAGCGCGGCCATGGCGCATTATGCCTTACCGCACGGTGAAGGTGTAGCTCCCCCGCGCATTCTCTCGGTCCGCACCCGCCGCATGCCAGGTCAGAAGGTAGGTGCCGGTCGGCAAGGGGCGGGGAAGGGCGACGACCAGCTTGCGGCCCTCGGCCCGAGGCGCGATGCCCTTTATCGGCATCGGTTCATGATGCGCCATGCCGGGCATGGCGGTCATCACCAGATCGATACCGGAAAGCGGTGCTTCCAGCTCTTCCGAAAAGGTCAGGACGATCGATACCGGCTTCGCGACCGTTCCATCTGCGGCGGGGGTTGCGGCCACAAGCGCCGGACGGGCCTGAGCGCTTGCGGGGATCACGGCGAGGGTCGCCGCGATGGCAGCGGTCAAAGCAGCGATAGAGCCATTGGAACGCATGAAAACTCCCGGATTTCGATATGCGGGCAAACCTGCTTGCCCGAACTTGCTGGAACCCATACGCAGAAGGCGATCCCCATCCCTCGTTCCGCCACGCTTTTTTGCTTCGGCCGCGAGGGATGCGGTGCGATCCGCGCGTAAGGTAGATCGGAAGCGCAATTGGAACCGGGCCAGATGAAACAAGTCGATCAAATGCTGTCGCTGCTGCGCAACGAGCCGCTGCCGGTCGCGCTCAGTACGATCGAAGTGTCGGTCATGGCGGGGCTGGCTGCGGGACGCGAGCGGGTGGCAGGGCGGCGCGGGTTCGCCCTTGCCTGCGGCGTGGCGGCGGTGGTGGGGCTCTGGGGCGGACTTTCCACCCCGGCTTCGAGCTTGCGGGATTCTCGCGCCGAACCGGTGCTGGGCGTGCCGGCCGCCGCGCCTTCGCACTTGCTGGCATCCTGATCATGGCGCAGGCCTACCGTTATGTTCTCGTGGCGCTGCTCTCCTTCCTGGTGGCTCTGGGCGCGCTCTGGATCGGGCGAACGCTGCGCGCGGATGTGCCTGACCGCGGCCCCATTCATGCCGTCATTCATGGCGACCTGGACCTCGATCGCGACCAGAAGCTGCGGATCGAGGAACTGGAGAAAGGCTTTGCAGCGCGTCGCGGCCAGTTGGAGCGGGAGCTGAGGGCCGCCAATGCGGATATCGCCCGCGCCATCGAGCACGAGCACGCCTATGGCCCCGATGTCGAGAAAGCGATCGATCGTTCTCACGTTGCCATGGGCGAATTGCAGAAAGCCACGCTCCGGCACGTCCTGGCAATGCGCGCGGTACTTCGTGCCGATCAGACCCCCCGTTTCGACCGGGCCGTTGGCCAGGCACTGACTGCCGCACCTCAGGATTGACCGGGATGGCCCGGCCAGGACCGTCGTCGGCTTCCGATGCCGACGCCGTCGAAGCGGCGCTCGCCGGCCGGCAGGCAGGCTTCGCCGCGCTGATGGAGGTGCATCGCAGCGCTGTGTTCCGCATGGCTCATGGGCACCTGGGCAATGAGGCCGATGCCCTGGACGTAACGCAGGAAAGCTTCGTGGCCGCCTTCATGGCCCTGCATCGCTACGATCCGGCGCGGCCGTTTCGGGCGTGGATACTGCGCATCGCGCTCAACAAGTGCCATGATTGGGCGCGGCGGCGGAAAGTGCGGCGTTTCTTCGCTTTCGCGCTGCCGATCGAAGAAGCTGCGGGCGTTGCCGACGAGGGAGGCGATCCCGAGCAGGCGCTTGCCTCGCAGCGCGAGGTGGCACAGATCCACGCCGCCATCGCCGCCTTGCCGGATGCACTGAAGGAACCCTTGCTGCTCTGTGCCGTGGAGGGCCTGTCGCAGGAAGAGGCCGCGTCGGTACTGGGCATCAGCCGCAAGGCGGTGGAAACGCGGATCTATCGCGGCCGACAGAAATTGTCGCACCTGACCGAGGGATAGCCGCCGCGCAGCCGTATGGGTTTGCATGGCATCTCAGGATAATTCGCAAGGCGCCCTGCTGGAACGCAGGCGCTTTCTGGCACTCGGCGGCGGTCTGGCTGGAAGCCTGGGCATGTTTCCGGCCTGGGCGAGGAGCGGCACGCCGGGAACGGCCCATGCCAAGACGGGCTTCGAGACCCTTTCCGGCGATGCCATCGCGCTGGAAATCGGCGAGACCCACTTCTCCACCGGTGGGCGTTCGGGCCACGCAGTGACCGTCAACGGCACGCTTCCGGGGCCCCTCCTGCGGCTGCGCGAAGGGCGGACTGTCCGCATCGCCGTTACCAATCGTCTCAAGGTGCAGACCTCGATCCACTGGCATGGGCTGCTGGTGCCGTTCCATATGGATGGAGTTCCGGGAGTGAGCTTTCCCGGCATCGATCCGGGCGAGACGTTCGTCTACGAGTTCCCGCTGACCCACTCGGGCACGTTCTGGTACCATTCGCATTCGGGAATGCAGGAAGCGGAAGGCCTGTTCGGGCCCATCGTGATCGATCCGGCGCACCTCGACCCGATGGCGTCCGATCGGGAACATGTGCTGGTGCTGTCCGACTGGAGCCCGATCCACCCGCATGAACAGATGCGCCGGCTCAAGATGATGGGCGGCTATTTCAACCGGCAGCGGCAGACCTTGTCGAGCCTGCTGGCAGGCAAGGACCAGTCGCTGGCCGACCGGCTCGCCTGGGCCCAGATGCGGATGGACGCCACCGACATTTCGGACGTGACCGGGTCGACCTACAGCTTCCTGATCAACGGTCACGGCCATGCCGAGAACTGGACCGGCCTTTTCGCCCCCGGCGAGAAAGTGCGGCTGCGGGTGATCAATGCTTCGTCGATGACCAATTTCAACGTTCGCATTCCCGGCCTGCCGATGACCGTGGTCGCGGCCGACGGCAATCCGGTCGCCCCGGTCGAAGTCGACGAGTTCCAGATCGCCATTGCCGAGACTTATGACGTCGTCATCCAGCCCGGCTTGGCGGACAGCTACGGCGTGATCGCCGAGGCCATCGATCGCTCCGGGCTCGTGCGGGCAACTCTGGCGCAGCGGCCGGGCCTCATTGGCGCAACGCCGAAGCTGCGCGAACGGCCCGTCCTCACCATGCGCGACATGGGAATGGACATGGACGGCATGGACATGGGGGAGGGCGGCGTCATCGACCTCAGCCAGCCCGCCAATTCCTCGATGAGCGGCCACTCGATGTCGATGCGCGATCCTTCGGTGGCGCCGGGCGTGAAGATGGGGCCGGGCGTCGCCACGCTTTCGCCGATGCCGGTGGACCGACTGGCGGACCGCCCGACCGGGCTGGAGAACGTCGAGCATCGCGTGCTGACATATGCCGACTTGCGCGCGCGCGATCCCAATCCCGATCCCCGCGTGCCGAGCCGGCAGATCGATGTCCACCTGACCGCCAACATGGAGCGGTACATGTGGTCGATGGACGGCGTGGCGATGTCGGAAAACCCGGAACCGATACCATTCCGGTTGGGCGAGCGGGTTCGCGTCAACCTCGTCAACGACACGATGATGCCGCATCCGATCCACCTGCACGGCCACTTCTTCGAACTCGTCAGCGGGGAGCCAGGGCATCGTCCGCGCAAGCATACGGTCAACGTCCTGCCGGGCGGCAAGGTCTCGTTTGACCTCACTGCCGATGGCGAGGGAGACTGGGCGTTTCACTGCCACATGCTGCTGCACATGCATGCCGGCATGATGCGCGTGGTCACGGTTCGTCGGGAGGGCCAAGGCTGATGGCGCGCGCCATTTCGACCATGGCGGCCCTGATGCTGGCAACCACCCCGCTCGCAGCGCAGGCCCAGTCCGGCGCCTTGCCGCATACCGGCGATCATTCCGCCATGGACCATTCCACCATGGATCATGGCGATCACGTCATGGAATCGGAGGCGATGGCCGATGCACCGGGAGACGCTCCTCCGCCGCCGGTACCGACGGACTTTTCGGCCGAACGCTTTTTCCCGGCCGATCGCATGAAGGCCTCTCGCGAAGCGATGGTCAAGGAAATGACCTTCTCCACTTTCGCGCTTCAGGTGGATCGCCTGGAATATCGCACCGGCAAGCACGGTGACGGTTTCGGCTGGGAGGGACAGGCCTGGTACGGCGGCGATATCGATCGTCTGGTCCTGGAAAGCGAGGGAGAGGGTACGTTCGCCGAACGGGCGGAGCGCATCGAACTGGCGGCTTACTGGCGCCACGCCCTGGACCCCTGGTTCAATCTTCAACTGGGCGTTCGGCAGGATTTCCGCCCTGATCCGCAGCGCACCTATGCGCTGGTGGGCATCGAAGGGCTGGCGCCCTATTGGTTCGAACTGGGCGGACAAGTCCTGATTTCGAACCGCGGTGACGTTCATGCGCGCGGCAAGGCGGGATACACGCAGCGCATCACCCAGTCTCTGGTGGTGGAGCCCGAGGCGGAGCTGGACGTCGCGTTCCAGGACGTGCCCGAGCTAAACGTCGGCGCGGGGTTCGAGCGGCTCGAACTCGGTGCGCGCCTGCGATACGAGCGGAACCGATCGCTCGCGCCCTATGTGGGCCTTCATTGGGAGCGGAAGCTGGGCGCAACGGCGCGATCTGCGACCGCCGCGGGCGAAGAGGTCTCGGGGCTTTCGGCAGTATTCGGCATGCGCGCCATGTTCTGAGCAGAACGGACGAAAAGCGCCCAAAAAGAAAGCCGGCCCTGAGGACCGGCTTGAAAAGTTTGGGAGAGGATGCCTGAAAGGCCTCGCCTTCATGCGGTATGTTGCATTGCAGCGCAATATACAAAATTGCATGTGCAGTTGCAGCATCGCGAGGGCGTTGACGGAACAAGTCGACGCAGCCTCCGTTTCCCCGGAAAGGGAGATGCCCATGGCTCATCACACGCATGACGTCGCTACCGTGCCCGCGCTGGATCTCGATCGCTATCTTGGAACCTGGTTTGAAATCTGCCGGCTGCCGCTGAAGTGGGAAGACGCCGAAGCGAGAGACATCACCGCCACTTACGCCCTCAATTCCGACGGTACGGTGCGGGTTGAGAACCGCTGCATCGACAAGGATGGCAAGCCCGACCGATCGATCGGACAGGCCGTGCCCGTCGACGGCAGCAACGCGAAGCTGAAGGTCAGTTTTCTGCCGCAGTTCCTGCGATGGATACCCTTCGCCAAGGGCGATTACTGGGTGCTGCGGATATCTCAGGACTATTCGGTAGCGCTGGTTGGGACGCCAGACCGCGAAAATCTCTGGCTGCTTTCGCGTAGCGCCGATCTGGCCCCGGAGATCAAGGCCTATTTCCTGGAGGCGGCGAAGGCCGAAGGGTTTGATCTTTCCGCGCTCATCACGCCGGTGCAAAGCGGATATGTCGTCCCGGAGGCCGCCTTTAGCGATTGACGGGCCGCCCCTTCGGAAGCGCTTTTCTTACGACCGGGGTCGTGTATCATGGGATCACATAGCATAATATGGGATCGAATGCTTGCGGATCGGTCTGCCGACTTTCGCTCCCGAACGGGAGCCAAGATGTCCACCAGCCCCTGCGATCGCCGTACCTTTGCGTTATCCCTGCTGGCGTTGCCATTGTTGACCACCGGCACGGACGCCCTGGCGCGATCCGCCACGCCGGTTTCCATCACGCAGTTCGGTGCCAAGCCCGACGGAAAGACGATCAATACCCGAGCGATCCAGACCGCCATCGATCGCCTTGCAGCAAGGGGCGGGGGAACGGTGCTGGTGCCCAGGGGCGTGTTCGTCAGCGGGGCCCTGTTTCTAAAGCCGGGGGTCCACCTCCATTTGAAGGAGGGCGCGGTCCTGCGCTGCACTACCCGTATGGAGAATTTTCCACCGCGCCGCACTCGCATCGAAGGTCATTTCGAGGCCAGCTTCACGCCCGCCTTGCTCAATGCGGACGGATGCCACGGGCTGCGGATCACCGGCAGCGGCACGCTGGATGGCGCCGGCCGGCCGATCTGGGATCTGTTCTGGAAGCTGCGCAACGCGGCGCCGGTGCCGGACGAATTTCCCAACCTTGGCTTGCCGCGCGCGCGCCTCGCCCTGATCGAGAATTCCAGGGGGGTGCTGGTAGAGGGTGTGACCTTCAAGGACTCGCAGTTCTGGAATCTCCACCTCTATCGGTGCGAGGACGTGCTGGTGCGCAATGCGCGCTTCGAAGTGCCCGATGACTATTCGCAGGCGCCCAGCACCGACGGCATCGACGTGGATAGCAGCCGAAACGTCACGGTGGACGGCTGCGTGTTCTCGGTCACCGACGACTGCATAGCGGCGAAGGGATCGAAGGGGCCGTGTGCGCTGGACGATCTCACCAGTCCGCCGGTCGAAGGGCTGCGCGTGCGCAATTGCCATTTCCGGCGTGGGCACCATGCCCTGGCCTGCGGAAGCGAGGCCACCGTGGTGCGGGACGTCGTGATGGAGGACTGCCGCGTTACCGGGAATATCGTGCTGGCTCGGTTGAAGCTGCGTTCCGACACGCCGCAGCGGTATGAGGACATTCGCTTGCGACGCATTCAACTGGACAACGCGGCGGGGACCGTGATCGCGGTGCAGCCGTGGAGCCAATATACCGACCTCAAGGGCATGAAGCCGCCCATGTCCCGGGTAAGAGGATTGGAACTTACGGAGATTTCCGGAAGGTTCGGTGCGCTTGGCACGATCCGGCCCAATCCCGGCCAGACCGAGATCCGTGACGTGCTTCTGAAAAACATCGACTTGCGTCTGGCAAGTGATGCTCTCGATACCGCCGGCGTCGAGGATCTGGTTTTCGATCACGTCATGATCAATGGACGGGTGCGGAGGGCTCCAGGAAAGAGCGCCTGATCGGGCCTTAGGCCGTAAACTCATAAATGGCACCATCGAGGTTTGAGGCAAAATGGCTCAGCGCAAGAAGGCAGGACGCAGGAATATGTCGATATTTCAAGTCCTGCCGACGCCGCGATGGGCCATTTTACCTCAAATCCGAAGGACGCCCAAATGGCTTCCATCTCGAACCGAACCAACCTTGGACGGGCAACCAGCCCGCCCGGCGGTCGCTTCGGCCCGAGTTGTTCGCCATTTGGACGCCTCGATGGTACCATTTATGAGTTTACGGCCTAATGGGCCGAGGGAGCGGGTTTGTCGTCGATTGCGGTATCCAGCGCGGCGCGGGCGCGGCCCAGTGCCGTCGCGAAGTCTGCACGCCGGATGTCGGTCGTGGCGCGGACCAGCTTGCGCAGTTCCCGAGCGGTCAGAGCGCGCAGCTTCACATCTTCCAGGCGCTCGAACTGCTGGGCCAGCCATTCGACCGAGGCGGGCTTGGCGTTGCGATGCGATCGCAGGGCCAGTTCCACGGGCGGCACCAGGAAAGCCAGTGTAGCAATGCCTTCGTATGGCGGAAGACCGAACAATTCCACGACCCTGAACCCTTTTTCGACCGCGCTGCGATGCGCTCGATATCTTCATAGGATCAAGGCGGTGAACTTGGTCGCGACTTCAGACGAATAGTTAATAACGATTGCGGGGTTCCTCTCACCCGCAACGAAAATGCGGCCCCGCGCGGCTTGCGCACGAGGCCCAGTCAGGGTCGCTCTTCCAAATTCTTCGAACGGGTTTTCCGTCCAGACGGTGTCGCCTACTCGGCGGGCGCCGTGCCTGGGACCGCTCCATCCAATCCGCGACGATAGCTGCGCAGGATCAGTTCGCTCCATTCCGCCATGTTCTGGCCATAGGCGCGCAGGGAATCGGAGACGTAGGAGGCGCCGATCTGCGAGGCGCGAGCCGGATCGCCGGCGCTTGCCAGCTCGTCCAGGCATGTCAGCAGGCGTTCGCGCGCGGTCGAGGCCTGACTGGCCAGTCGCGTCCCGATTTCCTGGCCATTCTCGAGCATCTGCTCGGCGGCGGTGCGGGCGGTGGAGGCGAAATGCTCGTTCATCGACCGTGCGCGTTCGATGCCCTGTTGAAAACCTGCAAACTCAGTCATCCGTAGTCCTTGCCGTTAAGATCGTTCATAATGACGCTCTGTCGCGAGCCGTCGTCCTGCCCGCGGGTCTGTTAATCCGCGTCCAGCACTGCCCAGAGGCGCTGCTGCAGAGCCTGCGATTCAACGGGAGACAGCGTCGTCCGTTCATCCTTGTCCGAACGGGACCAGGATCGATGGGCAGGCGGGGCGACATAGGATGCCGCGCGCAGGTTTGACCTTCCTCTTCTTGAGGCGATGCTCATGACGATCCATTCCCTCCTCGAAACGATCCGGAAGAGCGCGCCTGTACCGGCGCCATTATCCTCCTGTCCGGCGTAGATCGTATAATATAACTATAGATGAACCAGTCGGTTACCTTGTGGAGGTCTATCTACAGACGCTGATCGATTAAAAAAAGGGTAAAACTTTGTACGGCGGCGTACATATAAACCCTTTAATCCGAAAGTATTATTCTCTGTTTTGTTATCGCTAGCATTTCATATTGATGTGAAATTACAACAGCTTAGCAGAGGGTGGCTAAAGTGTTCCAAATCGGAACCTCGGCCACGATCAATCGTTGTATTAACCCGATAAAATAGAATATCTCTTGGCTACGGCCAGGGGGAGGGCTCTGCCGATGACAGGCGGAATGATACGTGAAACAACGTGCAACAAGCTGTTGCTGGGGATGTCTGCCGCGGATCGCGCAAGGCTGGAATCCTGCGCCAAGCGAGAGAAAATCCCGGCGATGACCTATCTGGAACGGCGCGGCGTGTTCCAGGAGAGGGTCTACTTCATCGAATCCGGGGTCGTTTCCAATCTGGAGACGAGCGACATACCTACCCCGCTGGAAGTCGGGGTTATCGGCTGCGAGGGCATGGTTGGCGCCAGTTCGACTTGCGCGTTGCTTCCGCAGAGAGACAGTCGGGTCCAGATCGAAGGGGAGGCGCTCAGTCTCGATCGCGCGGCGTTTCAGTCGATGCTGGAGGCAAGTCCATCGATGCTCCACTATTTCCTGCGTTATATACAGACCCAGATCGTCCAGTTGAGCCTGGCGGCCAGCGCGGGCGTAAGGGCGACGGTGCAGCAGCGGCTCGCGCGCAAGCTGCTGATGTATCGCGACCGGATCGGCAACGATGATCTTCCGCTTACGCATGAGAACATGTCCGTTATCCTCGGCGTGAGACGGGCCAGCATTACGCATGCCATTCACAACCTGGAAGCCGAGCGGTGGATCAGGGCGCAGCGCGGACTCGTCCAGATCCGCGACCGTGCCGGACTGGTGGCTTATTGCGGGCCGTTCTATGGCGTGGCCGAAGCGCGATACGCGGAAATCATGGGCCACCGCTCCTGAAGGCGATACCAGCGCCCGCCCGCCATCCATACCGCTTCAGGCAACTTCCGGGGTTCTGGTACATTGTGTTCACAAGGCATGACGAAACCCATCCGGGAGACAAGCAGTGCAGAGCCATGGCGCCGTCGCGCTGTTCGTGCGGCGGCTTTCGCTGAGAAGCGTGTTGACGCCGGATGAAGTGGTTGCCCTTCACGAACTGGGCGGTCGCCGGGTTTCGGCCTCGCGCGGGCAGGATCTTGTCCTGCCGGGGCACGGCGTGAACCACTCTACCTTGCTTGTTTCCGGCCTGCTGGCCCGCTTCGACCAGATGGCGGACGGCAAGCGGCAGATTACCGCATTGCATATTCCCGGCGACATGGCCGACCTGCATTCCGTGCCCATGCCACTTCCGGCCTGGGGCATTCAGGCATTGATGCCCTCGATCGTCCTGCAAGTTCCCCACGTCGACATGCGGCGTCTTGCCGAGAGCAAGCCAAGCATCGGGTTGGCGTTCTGGCGCGATACGGTGGTCGATGCCTCGATCCTGGCGAAATGGACCGCGAACCTCGGCAGGGCCGATGCCGTCACCCGCACCGCGCACCTAATTTGCGAGATGGGCATGCGGATGGAAGCCCATGGCATAGACAACCGCACCGATTTCCTCCTGCCGGTAACCCAGGCGCAACTGGCCGATGCATTGGGCCTGACGACGGTCCACGTAAACCGCACGGTTTCCACTCTGCGCCAGGAATGCGGCCTGGTGTTCGAACAAGGTCGCGTCCGCGTCTCCGATTGGACGAGGCTGGCCCAGCGCGGGAATTTCGACGACAGCTATCTGATGCTGGATATCCGCGCCTGAAACGTGATGTCGGTGCGGGCCATCACGGACCATCTCGCGAAAGGGGATAGCGCAGGCAGGTGGCTTGTAGAGAGCGTAGCGGAACATTAGCGGCGTTGTTCGGATGGGGCCGAGCTTGTCGGTTGCTCCATCGGTACAAGAGGATGCGCCTGCGATGACCGACGACGAATTGATCGACCATGCCCAGCGGCTCTACGATCTCGCCGCATCGCGCGTGGGATCGCGCCTCGACCTGATCCAATTGCGCGATGTCGTGCCCGATCTGCTCGAACGCTTGCGGGAACGTATCGGTGCCGGGGATGGCGCGCCCTCGGCCTGAAACTGCCCTCTCGGGCATTTCCAAACAATCTCTGACACTGGTAGAATGGCCGAAGAAAGGGGGCGGCCGCGCGGATAACGCCGCCGCCCCCGGTCCATCGGTGTTTAGAGGCGAGGACCGGGCGCGGCCTCTAAAGCGGCTTTGCCTCGACAACAAGCGCTGCGGCGCGGAATTCCTATGGAAAGGCCGCCCGCCATGTCATGGGGGCGGCCTTGATGGAGTAGCGGGGCTCGGTCGGGGGTGGGGGAAAGAGCCCTCGCATTGCCTGCCTCTACGGAGCAGTCTTCTGTTCAACACCCGTGTCGGCATGTGGTTCCTAAGCAAGCTCGACAATGTCGGGTTCCGGGGAATGAGCGTGGCCCGCGCTGGACGCCCGCGCAACAATATGGCAGCGGTCGCTACGCCCGGGCTGCAGCAGGCCAGGGCGTGTTCCACCAGGGGCGAGGTCTAGCGGGACAAAGCGAGACCGGCCTCTTCACGATCGACCGGACGGTATACATGGCGAACGAAACTGGCGGCGCGCGCGCGGGATCTCCGCTCGAGCTAACCTTGCGCGGGGTGCTGCTGGGCGGCATCATCACGCTGCTTTTCACGGCCGCCAATGTCTATCTCGGCCTGAAGGTGGGGCTGACTTTCGCCACCTCGATCCCGGCCGCGGTGATCTCCATGGCGATCCTGCGCGGGTTCAAGGACTCCACGATCTTCGAGAACAACATCGTTCAGACCGTCGCCAGCGCGGCGGGCACACTGGCTGCGATCATCTTCGTGCTGCCGGGGCTGGTCATGATCGGATGGTGGCAGGGCTTTCCTTACTGGACCACGGCGGCGATCACCGGCACCGGCGGTATCCTGGGCGTGCTGTTCTCGGTGCCGCTGCGCCGCGCACTGGTGATCGACACGCCTTTGCCCTATCCCGAAGGCCATGCCGCAGCGGAAGTTCTGCGCGTCGGTTCGCAATCGCGCGAAGGCGCGGAGGAAAGCGCGAAAGGGCTTTCCGTCCTGCTCTGGAACGCGCTGGTCTCAGCCGGTTTTGCGATCCTCACCCAGACGCGTCTCGTCGTGGCGGAAGCCTCCGCCTGGTTCCGCGCGGGGCCGGGGGCCACCGGCATTTCCGGGGGGCTCTCATTCGCCTTGATGGGCGTCGGCCATCTCGTGGGGATCTCGGTCGGCATGGCTATGTTCCTTGGCCTGGTGGTGGGCTGGTGGGCACTCCTGCCCATGCTCACGGCCCAGAATCCGCTGCCCGGCGGGGCTGAGGTCTGGGCCTTGACGGTCTTCTCCGACAACGTGCGGTTTTTCGGCGCAGGCGTTATCGGCGTGGCGGCGGTCTGGACCCTCCTGCGCATAGCCGGGCCGGTCATCGGCGGCGTCCGCTCGGCCATGGCGGCAAGCCGTGCGCGGCAATCCGGTCAGGCACTGGCGGTGGAGGAGCAGGATCTGCCCATCTCGATCGTGTTTATCGGCACCCTGGCGATGCTGGTGCCGATCGCCATCCTGTTGTGGAGCGTGGTTGGAGCAGGCCCTCTGGCGGGTTCGGAAATGCTGCTGATCTCCGGAGCGCTTCTGTTCATTCTGGTGATCGGACTGCTGATCGCGGCCGTCTGCGGTTATATGGCCGGTCTGATCGGCGCTTCCAACTCGCCGGTCTCGGGCATCGGCATCCTCTCGGTGGTGGCCGCCTCGCTGATGCTGGTAGGCCTGTTCGGCCGCGACCAGCCGCCGGGAACGACCGACGCGCTGGTCGCCTACGCGTTGATCGTCACCGGCATCGTCTTCGGCGTGGCGACGATCTCGAACGACAACCTGCAGGATCTCAAAACCGGCCAGTTGATCGGCGCAACGCCCTGGAAGCAGCAGGTGGCGCTGGTGATCGGCGTGGTGTTCGGTTCGCTGGTGATACCGCCGGTGCTCGATCTGCTGAATACCGCTTTCGGTTTCGCCGGGGCGGCCAATGCCGGGCCGAATGCGCTTCCCGCGCCTCAGGCCGCATTGATCTCCACTTTGGCCAAGGGCGTGCTGGGCGGCAATCTGAACTGGGCGATGATCGGCTGGGGCGCGGTGGCGGGCGCGGCGTTCATCGTGCTCGACGAGATCCTTGGCGTGATGGGACGGCTGCGCCTGCCGCCGCTCGGCGTGGGCATCGGCATCTACCTGCCGATGAGCGTCATCCTGCCGACGGTCATCGGATCGGTACTCGGCTTTTTCTACGATCGCTGGGCGTCGAAACAGCGTGATCCCGAATTCGCAGAGCGAATGGGCGTGTTGACCGCCACCGGCCTGATCGTGGGAGAAAGCCTGTGGGGCGTGGGCTTCGCCGCGATCGTCGCCGCTTCGGGCAGCGATACACCGCTGGCAGTGGTCGGCGACGACTTTGCGGGGCCGGCCCTGATCGGCGGCACCTTGCTGTTCTTCGTTCTCGTCCATGGCCTCTATCGTCGCACGCGCAAGTTGGTGACTTCAGATTGACGCGTGAAAGCCGGGGCGGTTTGCAGGCGCGTCCCGGCATCTCCGTTAGCCCGGCAGCAACCCTCCGTGCCGGTATGGATGAGGGGTTGGTCGACGCAGGTCATTTCGTTATCGCGAGTTCGCCAGCCTCTGACTGGAAGCCAGTTATGTGCGCTTCGAAGCGCAGTAATGGCGCATGTAAGTGCCGGAAACAAAAACCATTTCGACCGAAATTATTACCGCCGGATCGAATGTAAAAGTTATCCTTTCTGCTGAAGTAACGAAGCGGATGAATAACGAGTTTTCGTTTTTATTCAGTTCTTTGCTTTGGCATGCAGGTGGCTGACGAGCAGACTGTCCGAATATCGTAGAACAGTTTTTCGGTCCGAAAAGTTCACAAGGCGTCGGTCAAACGTGAGTTCCAAGCGGTAAAGCGTTCCATCTTCATCGGAAACTTTCAGCGGCGATTGCGTTGGAGGTCGTGATTAGGTGATAAATCCTAAGTCAAAGAACCGATGAGGCTGGGCCGCTGATGTATTGATGAGTTGGAGGGGCGCGTAAACCTGTGGCCGTGGGGGATTCCATCACGGCTTGTCTTGCAGGTATTCAGTTAGTTTATAAAACTAACTTCACGACGACTTTTCCGTCTCGTTCGTTATCCGGACCAATCTCGCGCAACGAACGGCAGCACCGCCGATCGGCGGTGCTCGATGCTGGAGCAACGAGATGGACAAGCGGGTCGAGATCGTCAATCGCGCCACCAAGGCAACCACCACCTCCCTGGCCCGAGAGGGTGAAGCGCGGATTTCGGTTCCCGCCGGTTCCAACGTAAACATCGCCGCACCACCCAGCACCGTGGCGTCGATGGTGCGCGAAGGCGATGATCTCATCCTGAAGTTCGCCGATGGGTCCACTATCCGGCTGGAAGGCTATTTCGGCTGCTCGCCCGAGAACCTGGGCCAGTTGACCCTGGACGATCCGGCGACCGGGGCCGAATGGTTGGTGAACCTGAGCGAAGCCTCCTGCTTTGCGCCAGGAGACGTTTCCAGCGAACCTCTCAGCTATAACCTCTCCTCGCTCGACACCGCTGCCGCAGCCACCGCGACCAGCGCCGCTGCCGGGGGCGGCATCAGCAATGGTCTGCTTATCGGCCTGGGTGCTCTGGCCGTGGGCGGCGGCGCTGGTCGCGGTGGCTGCGGCAGCGGTG
>NZ_JBJDRF010000032.1:0-63844 GCF_044987305.1 Novosphingobium sp. ZW T3_23 | reverse complement strand
TGGCGGCGGGTTCGGCGGCGGTGGGGCGCGGGGCGGGCGTCTGACGTTCTCGCTCTACCACACCTGGGTATTTTCCGACCGCGTCGTGCTGCGCGAGGGGCAACCGGAGATCGACCTGCTCAACGGTGGCACGATCGGCGCCAGCAGCGGCGGCACACCGCGCCACAAGCTGGAGCTCCAGTCCGGCTATTCGCAAAGCGGGCTGGGCATGCGCCTGACCGGAAGCTGGCAGAGCGGCACCACCGTGGACGGCGTCGACGGTTTCCCGACCACGCAACTGCGCTTCGAAGACTTCGCGAAATTCGACTTGCGCCTGTTTGCCGACCTGGGGCAGCAGCCCAAACTTGTGGAGAAGGTACCGTTCCTGCGCGGCTCGCGGCTGACGTTTTCGGTGTCCAACCTGTTCGACGCTCGCCAGAAAGTGCGGGATGGAAACGGCGACACGCCATTCGCCTATTCCCCGTATTATCTCGACCCGGTGGGCAGGGCGTTTCAGATCACGTTCCGCAAACTGTTCTTCACCGCGCCGCCTCCGGGGCAGCAGCGTCCGCGCGGCGATTTCGGGCGTTGATCGGCAGGGCGTTGATCGGGGCGGGGGCGGAGCAATCGCCATCGTCCTGTCATCCTTCCTATAATACACGCACTTCACTTTACACTAGTAATTGCGAATGACTTGCAATAGCATGTCTTGAGCGACCTGGAGTGCCCGCCGATGACCTTCCATTTCCAAACGCAGCCGGGCACCCCTGCCCGCCTTCCGCCCAGCGTCCTCGTCGATATGATCCGCTGCTGGTGCGGCGCCAGACGCCAGGGCGTTCCGGCGCAACCCAGACTGACCCTCCGTCTCGATGCACTCGATTGCACGGTGCTGGCTCCGGTCATGGACAGCTTCTGCTCGCTCTTCGAGTTCGCGTTGGGCAGGCCCCTGCATACGGGGCGATCGCAAGACCTGTCTGACGACGAGCAGATGATGCTGTCTCTTCTGGAAGGCCCGGAACGGCGCGCGATCGCGCTCCCTTGCGAGGAACCGCGCGGAACCCTTCTCGATCTGGCGATCCGCTCCACGCGTGTCATGATCACGCTGACCCTGCGCCAGGCGCGAAGGCCCACGACCGGAAAACAGCAATCGGCCTGGGCCTGAGGGAAAACGCTTGCCCCGCGTTTTAGCCGCGTCGTTCGCCCAGCTTCTGTTCGATCGCAGCCCACAGGCGCGCGAAATGGTGCGCGGCAGGACTTTGCGGCGAATGCGCGCCGACCGGCTGCTGTTGCACGGCACATTGTTCGACGGCGCTGGCGTAAGGGATCGTCGGCCAGTTGGGATTTGCATCCCGCGCCTGCTTGTGCAGGGCCCGGCGCAAGTCCAGCATGGAGAGCACCGGCAGGATCGGCGGGTGGCGCCGGGTATTGCCGGCGATTTCGCGCACCACGAGGTCGAACGCGCGCGCGGATAAAGGCGACGGCGGCAGCGGAACGATGATCAAGTCGGCTGCCCGCACCACTTGCGCCGAAAGCTCGTTCATCACCGGCGGGCAATCGAGCACGATCCGCTCGTAATTTTCCGCCAGTTCTTCCGTCAGTCGCGCCAGACGCTTGCGCTTGCCGATGCGCATCAGCTGCGCATCGACCGCGCGGATGCTTTCGTCGGCCGGGAGGATGTCTATCCCGTCCCAGGCAGTGCGCTGGATCAGGCGGACCGGTGATCGATCGCGCGAGAACACTTCCTCCGCCAGCCCGGAGCCTTTCGGTTCCAGGCCATAGAGGAACCCCGAGCCGCCGGCTGCGTCGAGATCCCACAAGAGCGTGGGATGGCCGCCCTGCGCCGAACACCAGGACAAGTTGGCCGCAAAGGTCGTCTTGCCCACACCGCCCTTGACGCTGTAGATCGCGATGGTGGCGCCTTTCGCGCTAACGCGATCGGATGTCTGGTCTTGCACGGGAGCGCGAAGCCGGGGCGACATGCCGGCAATGCGAGGCAACTTGTTCTTCTTACCAACCACCGGTCGATGGTTGCCGGACATGTCGGATACGTCAACCAGGAACTGGCAGGAACCTGGGCGAAAAACGGGAAATTTCGGCAAGCTCTGAAACGGGCTCGGCCCGCGCTCCGTGCGATCGATCCGAAAACTTCGGAAAGATCGGTGGGGGCGCGGGCCGGTGCCGCGGGATAGGATCGAAGAAGCGGCGTTTCCCGCCTTCGATCTATCGCTTTCGATCAGCCGTCGTAATCGCCGCCCAGCGACGTGTTACGGGTCGGAGCCGAGGCAGTGATGCGAAGGGCTTCGGCCGACTGGCTGAGCGAGCCGACTTCGTCCATCTCGTCATCGTCGTCGGGCAGGACGCGCTGCATCGAGGTGACCAGCGTTTCCTTGAGATTGGCCGGGGTCACGGTCTGCTCGGCGATTTCGCGCAGGGCGACGACCGGGTTCTTGTCACGGTCGCGTTCGAGGGTCAGCTCAGCGCCGCCCGAAATCTCGCGCGCACGCTGTGCGGCCAGAAGGACCAGATCGAAGCGGTTGGGGATCTTGTCGACGCAATCTTCGACGGTAACGCGCGCCATGGGCACTCCGTATGAAATCTGGTGGATCGGTAAACGCTGCCCGATAAGCGGCAATTCGGTGAAAGTCAAGAAATCCGCTCAGGCCGTGAACGCCGAAAGCAGTCCGCCTCGTGATCGTCGATGACGCCCACCGCTTGTAGCCAGGCATGGACCACCACCGGCCCCGCAAAGCCGAACCCGCGTTTCTTCAGCGCTGCCGACAGGGCATCCCCGACGGTCGATCGCGCGGCGCTGCCGGTGCCATCGCCCATGGCGGGCCGACCGTCCACGAAGGACCAGACGAACGCGGAGAAATCCTCTCCCCGATCCTGCATGGCCAGATAGGCCTGCGCGTTGCGGATGGTCGCCTCGATCTTGGCGCGGGCCCGCACGATCCCCGCGTCGCCCATCAACCGCTCGATCTCCGCCGGACCATAGGCGGCGATGCGCCGGGGATCGAAATCCTCGAATGCAATGCGAAAAGCCTCGCGTTTGTAGAGGATGGTGCGCCAGGACAGTCCGGCCTGAAACGTATCGAGCACCAGTTTTTCCCAAAGCGCGCGCGAATCGCGGACCGGCACGCCCCATTCCTCGTCGTGATAGGCCTGCATCCGGGCATCACCCTGTGCCCAGCGGCAGCAGTTCACCGTTTCTGTCATTGTGCTCTCCGGAAGGTCAGGTTGTATCGCCAGGGCCCGGTTTCAGGATGATCTCCACGTTCGACGCCGTCCACCCCGTGAAACGTCATGCGCGAAGGCCCGCCCCAGACCACGACATCGCCGTGGTGCAGGCGGTGCCGCTCCGGTCTGTCCGCGCGCAGAGCCCCGCCCCAGAGGAACGTGGCCGAAAGGCCCAGCGATACCGACACGATCGGCGCGTCATGGTCCTGCTCGTCCATGTCCTGATGGAGCGACAGCCGCGTTCCTGCATCGTAGCGATTGACGAGGCAGGCGTCGGGCGAGAAGCCGGCAAAGCCCGCCGCTGCGGCCGCGCGCCCGGCCAGCGACCGGAACAGGTCGGGCATGGCGGGCCAGGGGTTTCCGGTCTCCGGGTCGAGCGACTGATAGCGATAGCCCCTGCGGTCGCTGATCCATCCCGTCTCCCCGCAGTTGAACATCGCCACCGCCAGGCGTCCGCCGTTGCGCGTCGTCATGTGCCGGAAAGGCGAAACCGCGCCCAGCTTCGGGATTTGCGCCAGCAACGCGCGTGCCTCCGCGGATGCAAAACCGCCCAGCAGCATGGCGCCGGGGCCGATCCGCACCGCGCTGCGGCTCTCGGCGAACATGTCATGCTGCATCGTGGAAGATGATCCCCAAAGTGTGCCGCTTGCCCGAATGGAGCTTCGATACACCGTGCCGCATGGTCACCCGGTAATCCCCACGAGCGCCGCGCTGGGGCCGCTGGTTCACGGCAAGGATCACGGCATCTCCCTGTTCGAGCGGAACGACCGCCGGTCGAGACTGCATGCGCGGTCGCTGTTCGGTGAGCACGAACTCTCCGCCGGTGAAGTCTTGCCCGGGGCGGGACAGCAGGACTGCCGCCTGCAACGGAAAGACGTGCTCACCGTAAAGATCTTGGTGCAGGCAATTGTAGTCGCCCGGCCCATATTCCAGCAGGAGTGGCGTCGGCCGACGCTGGCCCGCCGCATGGCACCGCTGAAGAAACTCGGCATGATCGTCCGGAAAGCGGGTGGGCATGTCCATGCGCGCATACCAGCGGTTGGCGATGGGCGCCAGGCGTGGATAGAGCGCCGATCGCAGTGCCTGCACGATATCCGGCAGGGGGTAGGCGAAGTAGCGATACTCGCCCTGTCCGAACCCGTGCCGCGCCATATGGACGTGGTTGCGAAAGGGCCGGTCCTCCCGATAGAGCGCCGCGAACCGCGCGCAGACTTCTGGCGGTACAAGCCCTTTCAGGACCGCCCAACCCTCCTGGTCGAGATCCCTGGCCACGGCCTCCCAATCGGCCGCTGCCACCCGTGTTTCCTCGTTCATGCCGTCCTTCATCGTCCGGCTCCTAGCATCACGCCCCGGCGATGGCGCCCCGCTCCTTGCGATCAAAACGGGGCGCCATTCGCAGATCGTCACCATCATTCCACGGCCATCGTAATTATCGCTATTGATTCGCATTAGGTTGTGTGGCCTAGGACGCTCACGCTCACTGCCCGAGAAAGATCCGATGACGCCCAAGAACCGCCTGAGCCTGACCGTCGCAGCTGCCGCAGGCCTTGCCGCCACCACGGCATCGGCCCATTCGCCTTACCTTCTTCCGAACGGCTTCGCGCTGGACAAGGAAGACCATGTCACGGTCGAAGCCTCGTTCAGCGAGCATGTCTTCGTACCGACCGTCGCCATGCTTTCCGACGATTTCCACCTCGTAGGTCCGGACGGCAAGGCGGTTCCGCTCAAGCCGGTCGCCATGCGGGATCTGGCCATGATGGAAGCGCCGCTTCCCGCCGATGGCACCTATCGCCTGACGAGCGGCGAACGTCAGGGACGGGTCGCCAAGGCGGCGCTGATCGACGGCGTGTGGGAATTCGTCGACCCTCGCCGTCCGCTGCCTGCCGGGGTCACTCCGGTGGACATGCAAAGCATCACCAAGGCCGAGGCTTACGTGACGCGCGGCAAGCCGGATCAGGCCGCGCTGGCGCCGGTGGGCAAGGGCATCGAATATCGTGCCGTGACCCACCCATCCGCGATCAAGGCCGGCCAGCCCGCCGAGTTCGAAGTGCTGTTCGACGGCAAGCCGCTGGCCAATGCCGACGTGGAAGTGGAAGCCGCGCGCGCGGGAGACGTGGAGAACGTCCGCCTGCCGATCGTCACCAGCGACGCCAGGGGACACTTCACCGTGACCGCGCCGGAGCCCGGCCTCTATTTCGCGATGACCCGGCACCGTGTCGGCGCCGTCGGCGCCCAGCCCGCGCGCAGCTACACTTACGCCCTGACCTACTCCGTCACCAATTGAGGATGAATACCATGAAGACGGTCATCACCGCGATGTCCCTGCTCGCCGCGATCGGCGCTGGCGCTACGGCCGCCCACGCCGCCTCCCACGATCTGGCGACGTTCATCAAGGAACAGGATCTCGACGGCGACGGCAAGGTCAGCAAGGAAGAGTACCAGCGCGGACGGGATGCCGAGTTCGCCCGGATGGATCGCAACCGCGACGGTGTTCTTTCGCATGACGAATATGTCGGCGACTATCGCGAACGCCTGGAGCGCGAGCTGGCGCAGCGTCCGGAAAGCGAGCGCGCGGAAGAGCGCACCCGCCAGATGCGCCAGGCGGATGTCCGCTTCGGCGTGCTGGACAGCGACAAGAGCGGCGGCATCTCGAAGCCCGAGTTCGATGCCACGGGCTGGGGCATGTTCCTGCGCCACGAGACCGACCATGACGGTTTCGTCTCGGCAAAGGACGTGCCCGCGAAGGACGACGAGTAAAGGCCAGGGGCGGTCGGGTGGTCCTGCGCGACGACTGACCGCTCCGCCGCCACTGCCATCGTCATCCTGAACTTGTTTCAGGATCCATTTCTGACCGTCGACGGCGGGTCTATCGGTGAGATGGATCCTGAAACAAGCTCAGGATGACGGCAGTGTAGCGGGCTGGCTTTTGCACCATCGCGAAGCATTCTCGCAATGACGAGTGGACTTACAACACGCCCCTCATTGCAGGCTGCGGATGAAGAATTCCGACAGGCGGCGCGTCACATAGTCGATCGGCCCCGTCGATCGGCCAACGCTGTGTTCGCCGCCGGGCACGACCAGAAGGTCGAAGTCCTTGTCCGCCTTGATCAGCGCATCGGCTACCTGCATCGTGGAGGCAGGATCGACGTTGCTGTCCTGCTCGCCTACGATCATGAACAGCTTGCCCTGGAGCCGCGCGGCATTGGCCACGCCCGAGGCATCGGCATAGCTCTTGTCGACCGGCCAGCCCAGCCACTGCTCGTTCCAGCTGATCTTGTCCATGCGATTGTCGTAGCAGCCGGCCATGGCCACGCCCGCCTTGTAGAAGTCGCCATGGAACAGCAGCGCGTTGAGCGTGCTCTGCCCTCCTGCCGAGGCGCCGTAGATGCCGACGCGGCTGATGTCATAGGCCCTGTCCTTCGCCGCCAGCGCCTTGTGCCAGAGGATACGGTCGGGGAAACCGGAATCCTGGAGGTTCTTCCACGCCACGTCCTGGAACGCCTTGGAGCGGTTGGCCGTGCCCATGCCGTCGATCTGGACGACGATGAAGCCGAGATCGGCCAGCGCCTGCATGCCGATCACCTTGTCGCCGCCGGAGTGGTAGCCGAAGGGCCAGAAACTCTTGGGCACGAAGCTGTCGTGCGGCCCGGCGTAGATGTTCTCGATCACGGGATACTTCTTCGCCGGATCGTAGTCACGCGGACGGACCACCAGCCCCCAGATGTCCGTCTTGCCGTCCCGGGCCTTGGCGGTGAAGACTTCCGGCGCGCGGAAACCCGCCGCGGCAAGGCGCGTGATATCACCCTTGGCGATGGTTTGTACCAGCGCCCGGTCGCTCGTCCGATGGAGTTCGCTGACATTGGGCATGTCCACCCGCGAATAAGTATCCACGTAGAACTGCATGTCCGGCGAGAAGCTCACGCTGTGATCGGCACGCTCGGGAGTCAGGGGCGTCAGGTTCCGGCCATCGAAATCGACGCGGTAGTAGTGGCGGAAATAAGGGTCTTCCCCGGAGTTCACACCGCTGGCGGCGAACCAGATCTGGCGCTTGTCGTCATCGACCTTCACGACGTCGCGCACCACCCACTGCCCGCTGGTGATGCGGTTCTTCACCTTTCCGGTCCGTCCGTCGATCAGGTAGAGATGGTTCCAGCCATCGCGCTCGGAAGCCCAGACGATCTCGTTCCCAAGGCCCTTAACCTCGTGCGAGAAGCGGCGATCGGCATAGACGAAAGTCTTCGCATCCTCGGTGACGGCGGCATGGGCAGCGCCGCTCGCGGCATCGACCGAGACGATCCGCGCCTGCCCGAAGCCGCGCCGTACATAATCGAAAGCCACGCTCTTTCCGTCCGCGCGCCAACGCGGGGCGGACAATTCGTAGGCGTTGGGGAAAAGCGTGGGCTCCACCACGGTTTGACGGCGCGCCGCCACGTCGAACAGGACCGGCTGCTCCTGATCGATGGCATCGCCTGGCTTGGGATAGAGCTGCGTGCGCAGGCCCGGCTGGCCCTTGCCTGCCGGGGCCGCCTCCACGCGCAGCACTTGCCGCGCATAGCCGGGGCGGACGCGATAGATCATCAGGTGGCGGCTGTCCGGCGACCAGGCAATGGTTTCGGGATCGTAGAAGTTGCCCGACGAGCCATCGGTGCTGAGGCGGATCGCTTCCTTGCTCCCGACACTGCTCTCGGCCGGGCGGACGATCAGGTTGTCATCCTCGACCAGCGCCTCCCACTTGCCGTCCGGCGATAGGCGCGGGTGATTGTCGGCGGCGACCGAAAGATCGCGAACGACCCCGAAGCCGCGCGGACGGCGCGGGTCTTGCTGCTTTTCGCAGACGTAGTCCGTCAGCGTGCAGCGCCAGCCATCTTCGTCGAGCCAGAACTGGATGGTCTGCCGGTCTCCCGCATAGTCGAACTCCGCGAAAGGAAGGCGCAGCGGTGCGACCGGACGGCCCAGCGCCTGCGTCAGCGTCGCTGCCAGACGCTGCTGGTCGAACGCCGCACTGCGCGCCAGCGACCGGGCTTCGACGGTCTCGAAAGCGAAGCCGCCTTCCACGGTCTTGCGATAAGAGAACGCCTGCCCGTCCGGAGTCCAGTGAGCCGGCCAGGCGACGTCGCGGGTGAGGTATTGCCAGCTTTCCCGCAATGCGAGCGAACGGTCGATATCCGCCCGGCTCGGAGCCGCACTCGCCGCGACCGAAGCCAGGGCCGCTGCGCCTGCCATCAACAGTCCGCAGATACGTGCACGGCGAGCGATAAGCGACATGGGAACCGACCTCGATATAACTGAACGACAGGATCGTATACGGTATTACCTGTCACACGCAACCAGTGCGTCCGCCGATTCCGTCATCCTGAACTCGTTTCAGGATCCATTTCTGACCATCGACGTCAGTCTGCTCGGCAAAATGGATCCTGAAACAAGTTCAGGATGACGGCTTGGGGGACCACGACGATCCAGCGGTGATGATAGCCAGGGCAGACCCACAATATCCAATCGGACGATGCGAAAAGCGCGAAGCTCAAGGCAATATTTGCTAATGCGTCGCATATGCTTTTACTCGATCGCAAGCCATACAGGCGCTCAAAGCGGCACGATGATTCGCCGCCATTGAACCCTTCCGGGGGAGATCCTAGGTTCAACATCGGGCCAGCGTGGCCCGCCAACGAGGAGACGGTCACGGCCATGGAAATTCGTCGCGAAACCGACAGCATCGGTGAAATCGAAGTTCCCGCAACCGCGTACTGGGGCGCCCAGACCCAGCGGAGCATCGAGAACTTTCCTTTCGCCGCCAGCGAACGCATGCCCTTGCCGATCGTCCGCGCCCTTGCCCGCGTGAAGCTGGCCGCTGCCCGCGCAAATCGCGCTCACGGCCTGGAAGCGAACCTGGCCGACGCCATCGAGAGCGCCGCGACCGAGGTGGTGGAAGGCAAGCTGGACGATCAGTTCCCGCTCGTGATCTGGCAGACCGGCAGCGGCACCCAGAGCAACATGAACGTCAACGAGGTCATCGCCGGCCGCGCCAACGAGATCCTGTCCGGCCAGCGCGGCGGCAAAAACCCGGTCCATCCCAACGATCACGTCAATCGCGGGCAGTCCTCCAACGACAGCTTCCCCACTGCCCTTCACGTAGCGGCAGTCGTTTCCATCGAGGAAGTGCTGGTCCCGGCGCTCGATCGCCTCACTGCGTCGTTGGATGCCAAGGCCAAGGCCTGGACGGACATCGTGAAGATCGGCCGCACGCACCTTCAGGACGCGACGCCGCTGACCCTCGGCCAGGAGTTCTCCGGCTACGTTCAGCAGCTTCGCGACGCCTACCAGCGCTTGCGCGACGCCGAAAAAGGCGTGCTGCGGCTGGCGCAGGGCGGCACGGCCGTCGGCACCGGGCTTAATGCGCCCGAAGGCTTCGGAGAAGCGGTCGCCGCCGACCTTGCCGAGCAGACCGGCAAGGCTTTCGTCCAGGCACCGAACACTTTCGAGGCGCTGGCCAGCAACGACGGGCTGGTCCAGCTGTCGGGCACGCTTTCCACCCTTGCCGTGGCGCTGACCAAGATCGCCAACGATGTCCGCCTGCTCGGTTCCGGCCCTCGCTCGGGCCTTGGAGAGCTTGACCTGCCGGCGAACGAGCCCGGCAGCTCGATCATGCCCGGCAAAGTCAATCCCACCCAGTGCGAGATGCTGACCATGGTTGCCGCCCAGGTTATCGGCAACCACCAGGCGGTCACCGTGGGCGGGCTTCAGGGCGCCTTCGAACTCAACGTGTTCAAGCCGATGATCGGCGCGGCGGTAATCCGCTCCATCGAACTGCTCGCCACCGGCATGACCAGTTTCGCGGAACGCTGCGTCGATGGTATCGAGCCCAACCGCACCCGCATCGCCGAACTGGTGGAGCGCTCGCTGATGCTGGTCACGGCCCTGGCACCGGAAATCGGCTACGACAATGCCGCCAAGATCGCCAAGCACGCCCACGGCAAGGGCCAGACCCTGCGCGAAGCGGCGCTGGAACTGGGACTGGTGGACGATGCCACTTTCGATCGGCTCGTCCGCCCTGAGACGATGATCTGATGAGCCCGACCTTGCGGCAAGCCATTGGCCATGCCGCAAGGTCGATCGGTCGGCGGTTGATCCGCCCTAACCCTCCATCGCCAGCGCATGGATCGGCAAGAGCGCGGCCCCTAGCGTGATCGGCGATCCGCCGAGGCCCGATACGCGCACCGGCGGTCGGCGGCTCTCGACGGTGGTGACCAGGGGCGCGCGCGTCAGTCGATGCTCCAGGCCCCGCAGCACCTCTGCCGGCAGCGGCCCCGCCAGCACTATGGCGCCGGGATCGATCCAGGCGAAGGCCGTGTTGCACACCGCCTCCAGTTGCCCGGCGGCCCGGTCCATCCATGTTTCGATCGTGGCCCGCTGCTCCGGCGCGGCGTAGTCAATTTCCGCAACGGACGTGATCGCACAGCCGTCCGCCCGCAGGCACGAAAGCAGGTCGAGAGGGCTTGGCCGGGGACGATCTATCGGGAACAGGCACCCCACTTCCCCCGCAACGCCGTACTCCCCGCGCATGAGCCGCCCGTCGACGATCACGCCGGCGCCGATCCCGTATCCCAGCAGAAGAACCACGACAGTGGAGAAATCCCCCATCAGCCCGCCGAGGTAGAACTCGGCCAGAGCCGCCGCGTTTGCATCGTTCTCCAGCCATAGCGGCCATCCCAGTTCCTGCGAAAGGAAGGCGTGCAGCGGAGCGCCCCGCCATCCGGGCAGGGCATCGACCACACTCCACTGCTCCCCATCCATCGACAGTGCCGGGCCGGGAACCGCCACGCCCATGCCCAGCATTCTCCTTCCCAGCAGGTTGTGCCCATCCACCAGTTCATGCGTCAGCACGCGCACCTTGCGGGCGAACTGGCGCGGATCGATGGCTTCGATGGTTTCATGATGGGTGGCGATGGTACCACCGGCAAAATCGACCAGCGCGATGTCCAGCATCCCCTTGTGCGCGGTGGCGCCAACGGCATAGCCGCCCCCCGACGCCAGGCGCAGCGGCACGGCCGGCCGCCCGCGCGCGGCATGCGTGGAATCGTCCGCTTCCTCCACTACCCCCAGCGACAGCAGCGAGCGGGACAGCTTGGTCAGGGCGGCCGGACTGATCTCCAGCCGGGCCGCCAGCGACGAGCGCGACAAGGCGCCCGACTTGCGCAGTTCCTGGATGATCCGGCGCTGGTCCTTCTCGAAAACGGGCAGATGCATCGCCGGGTCTCCACGAATTCACAGGCGTTCGGACTGCCTTTGAACCGTCATAATTAATTATTTTATGAATAATAATTAAAATCGTCATGTAAGACCGTCAAGGGCCTCCCCGTCGCTCCGCGGAACGACGCACAACGAAATGAGGGTCCCCCAATGCTCAAGAGCTTCCTTGCTTCCGGCACGGCGCTTGCCGCCGTCTGCACCGTTTTCATCGCACCCGCCGCCGCCCAAACCGCTGCGCCTGCTCCCGCCGACGCCGGTGAGCAAGCCTCCGGGCCGGACGATATCATCGTCACCGGCTCGACCCGCGCGCAGCGCCGCTTCGACGTTTCCTATGCGATCAACACCGTGTCGCAGGAAGACATGCAGAAGATCGCCCCGGTCAACTTCGCAGACCTGATCGGCCAGCTTCCCGGCTTCCAGACGGAAATCACCGGCGGCGAAGTGCAGAACATCTACCGCATCCGCGGTCTGCCCAACGACGGCGGCTTCGTGAGCTTCCAGCAGGACGGCCTGCCGCTGTTCCATGAGAACGACGGCGTGTTCTTCCGCGGTGACGCGATCCTGAAGCCCGACCTCATGACCGAACGCGTCGAAGTGGTGCGCGGCGGCCCGGCGCCGGTCTACGCCAGCTATTCGGGCGCGATCATCAACAACATCACGGTCGAAGGCCGTGAACAGGCACGCGGCAAGGTGCAGGTGACCCTTGGCGACACCGGCCTCTACCGCCTGGACGCCTACCAGGCCGGCAAGCTGGCCCAGAACACCTATTACGCAGTCGGCGGCTTCCTGCGCCATCACGACGGCTATCGCGACAACGGTTTCCCGAACGACAAGGGCGGCCAGATCCGTGCCAACATCAAGCACGAGCTGGACAACGGCTTCATCAAGTTCAACGTCAACTACGTCAACGATCACAACGTCTTCTACCTGCCGATCCCGACGAACGATCCGCGCGATCCCAGCAAGTCGCTGAACCAGTACATCGACTATTTCACCGGCACGATGAACTCGCCGGCGTTCCGTCACGTCAATCTCAAGTACCGGGACGGCAACGGCGTGATCCAGAGCCGCAACAGCGACCTGTCCGATGGCCGCCACATGCGGATGCTGAACTTCGGCGCGCACTACGAAGGCGATTTCGACGGCTGGCTGGTCACCGCAGCAGCGGGCTATACCCAGGGCAAGAACGACTTCACTGCGTTCTATTCGACCACCAACCCGGTGGACGGCAACGTCTTCGCCAACGGCTATCTCAACCGCCAGGGCGGCGCCCCGTTCGGCGCGACGCGCTTCGGCTATGTCCTGGCCGGCACCAACACCGTCTACGACCCGTATTCCGCTTCCGGGCTGGTGATGCAGGGCCAGTACCGCGACATCCACTCGAAGTTCTATTCCGGACAGGCCAATCTCTCGGTCGCCAAGGAATTCAACACCGGCATCGGCACCCACGACGTAAAGGTTGGCCTTTACGGCAGCCTCTACGGTGAAGACAGCCGCACGCTTTACCAGAACTACCTGATCGAGGTGGCGGGCACGCCGCGCACGCTGGATCTCGTCGGCTACAACGCCGCCGGTGCGGTGGTCGGCCGCGTGACCGACAACGGCGTCCTCAACTACGCCGCCACGCTCAACCAAGGCGACAGCGACGCCAAGATGTTCGCGATCTACGCGAACGACACCTGGGAAATCGTGCCCGGCCTGCGCATCGACGCGGGCATCCGCCACGAGCGCTACAGCTACAAGGGCTGGGCCGCGCTCACCACCAGCGCCAACCTGGGCGACGCCACCACGCTGGCAGACGACTCCACACGCGCGTTCACCGGCGTGATCCTGAACCAGAAGCTCAAGCCCACCGCCACCAACTGGACGGTCGGCGCGAACTACGACTTCTCTAGCCATGTCGGTGTCTACGGCCGCGCCTCGCACCTGGAGACGCCGCCCAACGTGCAGACGGTGATGAGCATCAATCCCACGATCATCAAGACGGTAGCGGACCAGTACGAAGTGGGCCTCAAGCTAGCCTCGGGCCGCTCGTACCTTTATGTCACGGGCTTCTACACCAACTTCGACCCGCTCAACGCCTCGTTCCTGGCGTTCGATCCGTCCACCGGTCGCAACGACGTGAACGTGCCCTTCATCGGCGAAGCGCAGGTCAAGGGCGTCGAGTTCGATGGCGCCTGGGCCGTCACCCCTTGGTTCACGCTGAACGGCGCCCTCACCGTCAGCGATCCCAAGTACAAGAACTTCCAAAGCTCCACCGGCGCCGATCCGGAACAGGCCGAAGGCAACCAGATCGTCCGCCAGCCCAAGGTCTACGGCAACATCCGCCCGAGCTTCAACTTCACGACCAGCGACACCGACATCTCGGTCTATGGTCGCTACACCTACATGGGCAAGCGCTTCGTCGATCTCTACAACAATACTGCGCTTCCGGCTTACGGCACTATCGGCGCGGGCATCACCGCCACGCACGGCACCTGGCAGCTGCAGGTGGTGGGCGACAACCTGTTTAACGCCCATGGCCTGACCGAGGGCAATACGCGCACGGACTCCCTGGCCGGACAGGGCAGCGCCGAGGCGATCTACGGCCGCCCGATCTTCGGCCGCAACTTCCGCCTCGTCGTGAGCAAGTCCTGGTAATGCGCCGAAAAGCGTACCGGATGGCGGCACCGCTGCTTGCTGCCGCCATGCTCTCGCTCGCTTCCGTCCCGGCTTCGGCCGGGGCGGTTCGCGACCATCGCAGCGAGGCGCTTTCCGCCCGCCTCTTCCCGCTGTTCGACGCGCTGGGCCGAAACCCATCCGCGTTGGAGGCATTGAAGGCGCAGCCGGACGTAGCCGCCATGCTTCGCGCCCGGCAGGAGCGCAGGAACGCCTGCGCCTCCGATCTCGGCTGCCTGGCCCAGGCGATGATCTGGACTTCGAGCGAAACGAGCCTCATCGCCGGCAAGGCCGTCCAGCCCTCGGGCCATCGTGATGCCGACGACGGCACGGCCGCACAAGCCACGCGCGAGATCGAGGGCGTCAATGCCATAGTCCGCACTTTCGGTCTGGGGCAGGTTCCGCCCTACCCGCAGATCGACGGCGCGGGCACGATCGACCCGCAGGAAACCCGCGCGCGTCTCCAGGCCGCCGCATGGCTCGCGCAGACCCCGCGCACGGCGTCGGCGCAGGCGCTCGATCCCGGCTTCGACTTCGCCCTGGCCCTGCTCGACGGCAGCGACCGTGCCGACGCCATCGGCTTCGAACCGCTGACCGGCAGGCTCAACGCGCCTGCCATGAAGCGCGCGAAGGGGATCGACTGGAAGCGGTTCCGCTACAGCGCGATGATCGTCACCGGCGTCGGTCCCGAAGTGCCGGACATGGCGATCAGCCCTTTCGGCAAGTATCACTTGCGCCTTGCCGCCAGTCGCTTCGCGGCCGGGGACGTGCCTTTCATCATCGTCACCGGCGGTCGCGCCCATCCCCGCGCCACGCCCTTCACCGAGGCTGAAGAGATGCGCAAGGCGCTGATCGAGCGCTATGGCGTCCCCGCCGAGGCCATCGTCATCGAGCCTTATGCCCGCCACACCACCACCAACTTGCGCAATGCCACGCGCCTGCTGATGGCCATGGGCGCGCCGCTCGACAAGGACACGGTGATCGTCTGCAATCCGGGGCAAAGCGCCGCTATCGCAAGCCCCGCCTTCGTGCAGCGCAACATCACGGAGCTGGGCTACGAGCCGGGCAAGGTCGGCCGCCGTATCTCCCCCACAGAGCTGGAATTCCGTCCCTCTGCGCAGTCCGCCAGGGTCGATCCCAGAGATCCCCTCGATCCCTGATGCGTCTTTTCAAGGAACCCGCCATGCGCCTCCTCCTGTTGGCCGCCGCCGCGCTTCCCACGCTGGCCGCGCTCGCTCCCACAACCGCTCTCGCCTGGGGCGGCACCGCCCATGCCGTGATAGACCGCGCCGCCATCGAGGCCATCCCCGATAGCGGCCCCACCTTCCTGCGTCGTCATGTCGACTACATCGCCGGATCCGCCTCGCTCCCGGACGGCTGGCGCGGTGACAGCGAACCGTTCTCGAAGATGGAGGAAGACCCCAATCACGGCTGGTTCAAGGAACAGTTCGCCTTCCTCAAGCCGATCCCGCGTTCCCGCCACGAATTCGTACTGGCGCTCTACAAGCATTACGAGGCGATCAAGGACAAGGATCCCGCAACCGCCGCACGCACCAATGTACGCTGGACCGGCACGCTTCCGTATGCGGCCATGGAATCCTACGAACGCCTGATCGCCTGCATGCGCCAGTTCCGCGCACTCCAGACTGCGGGCAAGGACACCAGCTTCTCCGAGCAGCATTGCGCGTTCCAGGTCATACGCCTGGGCCATTACATCGGCGACGGCGCGCAGCCTCTGCACGATTCCGTCAACAGCGATGGCTGGCGCGGCGACAACCCCAATGGTTACACGCGCGATCGCACGATCCACGGCCGGTTCGAGAGCGAGTTCGTCGACGGCATCGGACTGACCGTGAAGGACATCGCTCCCCGCATCGGCGCCCCCGGCCACCGCGACGGCGACATGTTCTCGGCGGTGCTGGCCTTCCTCGACGATGCCTCCAGCCGGATGGAGCAGGTCTATGTCCTCGAAAAGCGCGACGGTTTCGCCAACTTCAAGGACAAGGACGTGCGCGAGATGGTCTATGCGCAGACGGCAGGCGGGGCCGAAATGCTGCGCGACATGATCTGCCGGGCCTGGGCCGAAAGCGCCAGCAAGCCCCAGCCGCTCACGCCTTCGCCGCTAGATCCCGCCAACCCCGCCTACAATCCGGAGACCGGCTCCGCCCCGGCACAAGTCGGCGCCTGACCGACTGCTCCGAACCGCCCGCCTGCTGTCCGCGCTTTCGCCCACCGGCGAGCGCCGCGAGCAGGCGGGCGTGGCGGGCATGGCCGATGTCGAAGCGGCGCAGCATGACGATCGCGGCCAAGTTTCCGGCAATCGGCACGCCCAGTCCCAACACGACGATGCCGATCCGCACGGCCGCCGTCTGCTCCACTCCGGCCACGTATCCAAGCGCGCCGAGACACGATCCGATCGCGACGTTCGCCGCCGCGCCGCTGGCCTTCACGATCACCAGATAGAAGGCGAAGAGCCCGGTCTCGTAACGTCGACCGTGCCTCCAGGCGACGAAATCGACGCTATCCGCCAGCAGCCCCCAGGGCAGCATGAACACGCATGTGAAAGCGATCCCGATCAGCACCGCGCAGGCCAGCAGCAACACCGGAGAAGCCAAGCAGAGCCCGAACAGCGCGAGACTGATCGCGCAGAGCACATGTCCGGCAGCCAGCAGGCTGCTCTTGTCGTGCCTGCCCGTCAGCGAGGTCCAGAACAGCACACCGACGAACTGCCCGATCGTTACCGCGATCAGCAGGGAGCCGACCATTTCGGGACGATCGAAGACATAGGCCCCAAGGTAGAGCAGCATTCGCTGGAAAGTGGGCACTGCTAAGCCGGTGATCAGCGCCAGTAGTGCCATGCCGAGCACCAGCCTGTCCCGCATCGGCACCGCGATGCCGTCCCCCTCCCCGGCGCTTTCGGCAGGTGCAATGCGCGTTGTTTCGGCCTCTTCGTCCCGCCCGGAAGCCAGGGCGGAAAAGGCGAGGGTCACGACGAAAAGCAGGGCCGCCGAGAGGCCGGTCAGTGCCAGAACCTCCAGCGTCCGCGCGGCGACGGCGTGCTGGACGACGGGCGTCAGCAACGAGGCGACCGTCAGCGAAGAGGCCGTGCTGAAGAACAGGCGATAGCCCGAAACCCGCCCACGCGCGCGGCTGTCCACGGTCATGCGGGCCATCAGCGCATTGTGCGGCACATCGACAAGAGCGTAGGCGCCGCGAAACAGCAGGAGCGCGGCGGCCACCATCCAGATCCGCTCTACGCCAAGGGATGGAAGGCCATAGAGCAGCGCAAAGCCGACCGCGCCGGGTATCACGCCGGCAAGGATGAGCCAGCGATAGCCCTTCCCCGCGCGCCGCATGCGGATGACCAGAAGCGCCGCCAGCAGATCGAACACGAGATCTCCCACCAGCGCCACCAGCATCAGCAACCCCGCCACCGATCCCGGCAGCCCGAACAGGTCGGTCAGCAGATAGAGATATGTGACGTCCGCCCCGGTGAACACCAGGTGCTTGCCGTAATTGCCGCTGGCATAGCCAAGCAGCCGTGCCTCAGCCTTGAAGGACAGGCCGCCCGTGCCCGCGCCCGCCCGCTTTCCTGCGGAAGGCGCGGATCGCTGCGGTTGCGCCTGCATGTCAGGTCACGAATGGAGCATTGAGGCGAGGAACCATGCGGCGGCCCCTAGCCTCCTGCCATGTCAGTTTCGAGACGGTTGCACCCTTTACGGCCCAAGGCTTAACTAGTGGATCTCGGCCAGCGCCGTGCCCGCCTGCCGTTCGAACAGCCGACGATACTGCCCCTGTTCGGACTCCAGTAGCGTCTCGTGGGTGCCATCCTCGACGATGTGCCCGCGATGGAACACCAGAATGCGGTCCAATGCTCGTACGGTCGAGAGCCGATGGGCGATGACGATCGCGGTGCGCCCCACCATCAGCCGTTCCATCGCATCCTGGATCGCGGCCTCGGATTCGGAATCGAGGCTGGAAGTCGCTTCGTCCATGATGAGGATCGGCGCATCAGCAAGAAAGGCACGGGCGATGGCAATGCGCTGGCGTTCCCCGCCCGACAGCTTCACGCCCCGCTCTCCCACCATGGTGCGATAGCCCTTGGCCAGGCGCATGATGAAATCGTGCGCATTGGCGAGCCGCGCCGCCTGCTCGATCTCTTCCATCGTTGCGTCGGGGCGGCCGTAACCGATATTTTCGGCCAGGGTGCGATGGAACAGCACCGGCTCCTGCGGCACGATGGCGACTTGCCGCCGCAAAGAGCCCTGCGTTGCCAGGGCCACGTCCTGGCCATCGATCGCCACCCGGCCCGCCGCAACGTCGTAGAGCCGCTGGATCAGCTTGACGAAGCTGGTCTTGCCTGACCCCGACGGCCCCACCAGTCCCACGCGCTGACCGCCCGGGATCGCCACGTCGAGGTGCTCGAACAAAGGCTTCTCCTGGCCGCCGTAATGGAAGGTCACGTCCTCGAAACGGATCGCGCCGTCGACGATGGCGATCGGGCCGGCGTCGGGTCGGTCGGCCACGCCCAGCGGCTCGTCATGAAGCTGGACCAGTTCCTCCATCTCGTTGACGGAGCGCTGGAGCATGTGGACGTGCTGGCCGATGTCGCGCAGGTAGCCGTTGAGCACGAGATAGCTGGTCAGCACATAGGCCACGTCGCCCGCGCTGGCCTGTCCCCGCATCCACAGCCACAGCGCGGCGGCGGTAACGGCAGCCCGCACCAGCCAGAGCAGGCTGCTCTGCCCGGTACCGGCCCAGGTGAAGGCCATCCAAGTGCGCCACGTCCGGCGGCGCCACTTGGAAACCGTCTTGCCGAGCAACGCCTCCTCGCGCTCTTCGCCGCCGAAAGCCTTGACCACGGCATTGGTGCCGATCGCGTCGGCCAGAATGCCGCCGATCCGGGTGTCCCACTGGTTCGAAAGTCGCGCGATCGGCGCCAGCACCCGCACCGCCAGCCCGACCGTCAGCGTGATATAGGCCAGCGCACCAAGGGCCATCACCAGCCCCAGCACCGGCCAGTGCATGGCCAGCAGCACCACCGTCGCGGCCAGCACCGTCAGGGAAGGCAGCAGCGAGAGCAGGAGCACGTCGTTGAGCGTATCGAGCGCCCACATGCCGCGCGTGATCCGCCGCACGGTCGATCCGGAGAAGGCGTTGGCGTGCCAGTCCGTGGACAGGCGCTGGACGCGGGCAAACGCTTCCTGCGTGACGTCGCGCATCATGTTCAGCGTCAGGGGAGTGATCGCCCACCAGCCCAGGAACCGGAACACCACCAGGCCCACGCCCAGGGCCGTGATCGCCGCGAATGCGCGCCAGGCGTCGGACGCTATACCGGCGCCCACGGCGTCGATCATGCGCCCGGCGTAGACCGGCACGAAGACCTCCGTAACGGTCGCCAGCATCATCGCTGCACCGCAGGCCACTGCCAGCAACGGTGTCCGGCGCCAGTGGGCGAGGGTGAAGGAGAGCACCTTGCGCAGAACGGCGGCGCGCGGGAACAGGTCTTCGTCTTGATCGGTCATCGGGAGATATCCGCAGGGGCCTGCGCAGAACGGGCTGCGCGATTTCTATCTGGGCGTCGGTTTCGACAATCGGGGGGAACGGCCGGGGAAACGAGCGACCGAGCCGAGCTTCGGTCGACTGGCGACCGCTAGTTCGGAATGCGTGCCCGGAAGGCAATATACGGTTGATACATCGTCGCCCTCCTGCGCCCTGCACGGCCTGATGCCCTGCAATCACGCCTCCATAGCAGACCGCCCATGCCGAAGCCACCCGCCAGGGCAAAATCGGACCTTGCCGAAGAAGCGCGGGACATTTTCGTTTTCCGCCGCGGGCCGCTTTTGGATTATAGTCGAACCGGAATCGACGGGCCTGGGGCGCGGATCTCCTGAGAGGAACACCGAAGGCGGGAGTTCGCTCATGCAGCTTCGGCAGCTATCCAATTTCGCTATTTATGCCTCAATAAGCGCCGAGCCACTTGAGGAGTCCACGAAGACCCGCGACCAGCAGGCAATATTCGGTGGCAGCCAAACGCAGGACGACCTGAGCCGCCACGACGAGTGTCGCCAATAATGTCTGCCCCACAGCAAAGAGAAAGGGGTGGATCAGAGGAGAAGTGCATGGAAGACCCCCGCGCCCTGATCGCGCGCGAGCCGATGCATTACCGGCAGGTAATCGCCATCGGCATCGCAACGGCGCTCAACGCCCTCGACGGCTTCGACGTCCTGTCGATCAGCTTCGCCGCGCCCGGTATCGCCAAGGATTGGGGCATCGATCGTGCCGCGCTGGGCCTGGTGCTGTCGATGGAACTGTTCGGCATGGGGATAGGCGCCTTCGTGCTGGGCAACCTGGCCGACAAGGTCGGCCGCCGCCCGATGCTGCTGGCCTGCCTGGTCATCATGGGCATCGGCATGGCGCTGGCCTCTACGGCGACCACCGTGCCGATCCTTTCCGCCTATCGCCTGTTCACGGGTCTTGGCATCGGCGGAATGCTGGCAGCGACCAATGCCGTGGTTGCCGAATGCTCCAACGCCCGCCGCCGCAACCTGACCGTCGCCATCATGGCAGGCGGCTATCCGATGGGCGCCATCGTCGGGGGATCCGTGGCATCCTGGCTGCTGGCCACCACCGGACGCTGGGAATCCGTGTTCCAGTTCGGTGCCGTGATCACGCTCTGCTTCATCCCGCTGGTGCTCTGGCTGGTGCCGGAGACGATGGCTTTCCTGCTGCTGAAGCGACCCGCCGGCGCGCTTGAAAAGATCAACCGCACGCTCGTCCGTCAGGGCCGCCAGCCGCTGCCGCACATGCCGCCGGTCGATCCGGTCAAGCAGAAGACCAGCGTCGCCGCGCTTTTCGCGCCGGGTCTTTCCAGTGTCACCGTGCTGCTGACCACCGTCTGCTTCTTCCACATGATGACCTTCTACTTCCTGGTGAAATGGATCCCGAAGATCGTGGTCGATCTCGGCTTCGCACCGGCGGCGGCTGGCGGTGTGCTAGTCTGGGCCAACATCGGCGGCGCGATCGGCTCGGTCGCCGTCAGCCTGCTCAGCCAGAAGATCGGCATCCGCCCGCTGGTAGTGGGCTCGATGATCCTGGGCGGGGGCGCCGTCATGCTGTTCGGCCAGGGCTTCTCGACGCTCGGCGGCCTGTCGCTGATCGCCTGCATCGCGTGTTTCTTCACCAATGCCGCGATTGCCGGCTTCTATGCCGTGATCGCCCAGAGCTTTCCGGCCGCGTTGCGCGCCGGGGGCACCGGGCTGGTCGTCGGCGTGGGCCGCGCCGGGGCCGCGTTTGGTCCGATCGTTGCCGGGCTGCTGTTCAGTGCGGGTTGGGGGCTTGCTCCTGTCGCGATGACGCTGGCTTGCGGCACCCTGCTGGCCGCCGTCGCGCTCTCGCTGGTGCGCTACCGTGAAAGCGCGATTGCGTGAACGATTAGGGGGCGACCGCGACCGTTCGCGCCGCCTCCCGCCTAATATAAAAACGATTTCAAATGAGGATTCCTGCCATGCGCCCCCGCGCAACGACCCTGCTTGCCTGCGGCACCGCCATTGCCGCTTCCCTAGCGGCGCTTCCCGCTGTTGCGCAATCGGTCCCGCCCGACAGTGCCAAGACGAACGAGGCCGGCACGTTGTCCACGCAGGCGCCTCCCGGCATCCGCCCTCCCAGATCGCAAGCGCGTCCCGCCGAGGCCATGCCGGGCGGCAACCCCGGCCCCGCCGGCCTGCCCCAGAACATCCGCTGGACCGAGGACTGGTCGAAAAAGCCGGAAGCCGATGCGCCGCTGCTGGAAAGGATCAAGCACATCCCGATCGCCGGCGACGACGTCTATCTGACGCTCGGCGGCGAAGCGCGCGTCTACTACACGCGCTGGCACCATTCCTCGCTGGGCCTGAGAGCCAACGACGATAACGATCCGGTCCAGTCGCGACTGCGCCTGCTGGCGGACCTGCATGTCGGCCCCAATCTGCGCGCCTATCTGGAACTGGGGGACAACCGCGAATTCGGCGAGCAGTTCGTCACCCCGCCCAATCGCGACAAACTGGACGTCTATCAGGCTTTCGTCGACGTAACGGTTCCGCTGGGCGATGCCGGCAAGATCACCGTGCGCCCCGGTCGCTTCGAGATGCCGCTGGGCAACGGCAAGCTGGCGGGCATTCGCGAAGGGCTCAATATGCGCTTCACCTACCAGGGCGTGCGCGCCACCTACATCCTGCCCGGCAAGGTATCGGTGGACCTGTTCGCGGTCAGGCCGGTCCAGATTGACCCTGGCACGTTCGACGACGGGCCGAACCATGCGCAGGCGTTCCACGGCGTCTACATCAGCGCCCCCAACCGCATCGCCGGTTTCGGTACCGACCTCTACTGGTATGAATTCAAACGCGACCGCGCCACGCTGACGGCGGGCATCGGCAGGGACGACCGCAACAACTGGGGCGCCCGCCTCTGGAAGCGCGGACCGCGCTGGGATCTCGACCTCGAAGCCACCCACCAGAGCGGTACCTTCATCGACAAGGACATCGATGCCTACGGCGTCATGTTCGAGGGCGGATATACCTTCGGGCAGGCAACGATGAAGCCGCGACTGGGCCTGCGCCTCAACTACTTCAGCGGCGACAGGGATCCGGACGACGGCAAGATGGGCACTTTCGTTCCCGCCGCCGCCCGCCTGCCGCTGATCAGCGAGGCCGCGTTCTTCAGCTTTTCGAACCTGATGGACATCTACCCTTCGATCACGGTGAAGCCCGCGCCGTCGATCACCGTCATGGCCGGACCCGACTTTCTCTGGCGCGCGCGCAAGGCCGACGGCGTCTACATCGGCCCCTCGGGCTCCAGCTTCGCGCCTTACGCATCGAGCCGGTCGATCGGCACGGACCTCAACCTGGAAGCGTCCTGGCAGGCGACCGATCGCCTGGCCTTCCGCCTCTGGGAGACCTACTTCGCCGCCAGCGATTCCTTCCAGGCCCATGGCGGCAAGAACGGCAACTACTTCGGCCTGATGGCGAACTACCGCTTCTGACGACACGCCTGCGCCTCGGCCGGACCGAGGCGCAGCGCGGTCAAGAAATCGGCTTCACGCCAGGGCCGCGTTGACTATCCGCGCCTGGGTGAACTCCTCCATGCCGGCCAGGCCCTGGTGCCGCCCGATGCCGGAATGCTTCGCGCCGCCGATGGGAACCTCGAACGGCAGGCTGAAGACGCGGTTTACCCAGACCAGCCCGCTCTCGATCCGCGAAGCGAGCGCGATGGCGCGCTCGGCGTCGCCGCTCCAGACAGAGGCGCCCAGCCCGTATTCGCTGTCGTTCGCCCGCGCCACGGCTTCATCCAGGGTGTCGTAGGCAAGCACCGGCACGATCGGCCCGAACTGCTCCTCGCGCACCAGCCGGGCCTGATCTGGCAAATCCCGCACGATCGTTGGCGGCACGAACCAGCCGTCTCCCGCCATCGCCCCACCACCCGCGACCACCCGGCCCAATGCCCGGCTCTCTTCCAGCAATCCCGCCAGCCGCGCATGTTGCGCCGCATTCTGGACCGGGCCAAGCGTCGTCGCCGGATCGAGACCGTCACCCGGAACGGACAGGCGTGCAAGCTCTCCCAATGCCTCGCAAAGTGCATCCACCTTGGCACGCGGGGCATAAATCCGCTTGATGCCAAGGCACACCTGCCCGGCATTGGACATGGCGCCTTCGAACAGCCGAGGCGCGATGGCGCCGATATCCGCATCGTCCAGCACCAGTGCGGCGTCGTTTCCGCCCAGTTCCAGCGTGAACCGCTTCAGGCTGCCGGCAGCCGAAGCCATGACCTTGCGGCCCGTCGCCGTCGATCCGGTGAAGCTCACATGGGCGATATCGGGATGCGCCGCCAGACGGGGCCCCAGAGCGCCATCGTCGCCTAAAGTCTGGAACACGCCGGGCGGCAGCAGGTCTGCGGCTGTCTCGCCCAGCAGAAGTGCGGTGAAAGGGGTTGTCGGAGCGGGCTTCGCGATCACGCAATTGCCCGCGGCCAGGGCGGGCGCCAGCTTGAGCACCAGTAGCAGCAGGGGAAAGTTCCAGGGCACGATCGCCGCCACGACGCCCAGCGGATAGCGCTGTTCGACGATACGCTCATCGGCGCCGTCCACCAGCAGGCGGTCTTCCAGCCGCAGCCCGGCATGGTAGCGCAAGGCCGCGACCGAGGCATCGACTTCGCCCCTCGCCTCCGCCAGGGTCTTGCCCTGTTCCCGCGTCAACAGCCGCGCGAATTTCTCCGAATTCCGCTGCAAGGCGGCCGCCAGCGCCTCCAGCGCCGCGCCGCGATGTTCCGGCGACGTGCCCCGCCATGAGCGAAACGCCCGGCCTCCGGCCGCGACCGCCTGCTCGACCATGGCATCGTCTGCGCACCAGCTCGCCCCAAGCGGCTTGCCCGTGGCGGGATTGATGACGTTCAGGGTGGAGGTGCCCTCGCAAAGGCGGCCGTCTATGAGCATTCGGAACTGCATGGCCCGGCCTCTAACGCCGAAATCCCAAGAAATACAGGTGCGCATTCAGACCGGACAGCGGGGAGAAAACCGCCGCCCCTTGTTCAGCCCTGCCAGTCGAACTCGTCGCTTTTCACGATGCGGGCATAGCGATCGAGGCAGGCCAGCGCGTGCATGTGCTCGTCGGCCGTGGCACCGGCACAGCAGTCTTCGAGGATCACCACTTCGTAATCCCGGTCATGCGCTTCGCGCGCGCCGGAATGGACCACGCCATTGGTGGAGACGCCGCACATCACGATGCGCTCGATCCGGTTGGCGCGCAGGATGGGCTCCAGAGACGTCGCGTAGAACGGACTGACCCGATGCTTGACGATGTCGAAATCGCCTTCTTCCGGCGCGATCGCAGGGTGGACTTCCGTACCCGGAGTGCCCTCCTTGAATATGCCGTTCTTGCGTGCGCCGGAGAAAATCGGGGAACTTTCCGGAGCCTCTCGATAGTCGGCCGAAAAGCAGACGCGGACATAGCCGATCCTGGCCCCTGCCGCCCGCGCGGCGGCGATGGCGGCGCGGGTATTTTCCAGCACCCGGCGGCCGCGCACTTGCGCACCGTACGTTGCGCCACTGAAACCGTCCTCAGCGACGAGGTCGTTCATCATGTCCATGACGAGGAAAAGCGTGTTCTTCATGAGGTTATCCTTCGTTCCGGCAAGACCGCATCCGCTCACACCGATTCCCGCAATTCGCGGAAGCCGGTCTCGATGTGCTGCCGGGTCGCCAACATGGCGGCGGCGGCATCGCCGGCGATCAGCGCCGCGAGCATGTCGTCATGCTCGTCCGCCGCCCGGCTGACGCGGCCTTCCAGTCGGTTGATCAGATCGAACGGATAGCGCGCCCAGAGGATCTGCACGAAGTGCAGGGTCTGCGGCATGGCCGCGATCTCGAACATGCGATGATGGAAACGATAGTTCGCCGCCCGCGCGGCTTCGTTGTCCCCGGCGGCGAAGGCAGTAGCGAACTCCGCTCCGAGCACTTTCAACTCGGCGATATCCTCGCCCCGCACCTTCTCCACGGCGCCGCGCACCAGTTGCGTCTCCAGAAGAATGCGCAAGTTCAGCACTTCGCTCGACGCCTCGATGTCGAACGGCGCGACTGTCGCGCCGCGATGGCTGTCTCCCGTAACGTAGCCTTCGGCCGAGAGCAGCTTGAGCGCCTCGCGAACGGGCGTGATGCTGGTCTTCAGCAGGGTTGCGATTTCCTGCTGCTTGAGCCGGGATCCGCGCGCTATCCTTCCGGAAATGATGCCCTCACGCAGAAAGTCGGCGACTTGCTCTTCCTTGGTGCGGTACGGCATCATCGACATCGGCATTCCTCTTCACTGGCCTTCCTTCCGGCCATACATGGCATCATGCCTTCTCGCGTACCGGAGCCCAGGCAAAATCGCCGGGTTGATAGGCCTTCGCCGCGCCAGATGCCAGCAGGCCTGCGATCTCCTGTGCGTCATAGCCCAGTTCCGCAAGCAGCGCCTCGGTATGCTCACCGATTTCGGGCGGGGGTAGGCCGGGCTCCGACGAAGATCGACCGGCGAACTCCGGCACCTCGAACTGCAGGCCTCTGAATTCCACATCGCGCAACTTGCCCGGCACGCGCGCCTGCGGCGCCTCCAGCACCCGTTCGAGAGGCATGACTTCGTTGAAGCCCAATCCCGCCCGATCGAGACGATCGGCCGCCTCGTCATAAGTGAACCGCGCCAGAGCCACGCGCACCGCTTCCTCCACGTCTTCCCTCGCCTTCTTGCGATCCCGCAGCCGGGCGAATTGCGGCGCGTCGTGTTCGGGCATCTCCAGCGCGCCGGTCAGCCGCGCCCAATGCGCATCGGTCAGGACCAGAAGATAGATCCAGCGCTCGTCCGCGGTCAGATAGGCGCCATATCCCGGCATCGAGAACTCACCGCCGCCTTCCTTCTCAAGCCGCCCCAGCAACTGGGTCTTGAGCTGCATCCCGGCGAGGTCGCGTGCGGCGAGATGAAGCCCCGTCTCATAGAGACCCACCTCGATCCGGCGCGTCGCTTCGTCCGCTTGCGGATCGAGCAGCGCGGCGAGCACGCGGATCACGGCATAAGTTCCCGCGAACTGATCGTGATAGGAAGGCCCGAACCGCGTAGGACGCCCGTCCACGCGATGATCGTCCATGGCGCCGGTCGCCGCTTCGGCAATGGGGTTGGTCATCAGCCCTTCGGCCTGCGGCCCTTCTGTATAGCCCTTGACGTGAACGTGGACCAGGCGCGGGTTCACCGCCATGCAATCGTCGGCCGTGACACCCAGCTTCCGCGCCGCCGAGGGCGCCAGGTTGTGGACCACCACCGCCGCACCGGCCACGAGACGGCGGAACACCGCCTTTCCGTCTTCCGTCGCCAGATCCAGGCAGATCGCTTTCTTGGAATGGCTATAGGCGATGATGGTGCCCGAAGGCCCGCCCCGCACCAGCGACCGCGTGGTATCGCCGGCCGGAGGCTCGATCTTGATGACATCCGCCCCCAGTTGCGAGAGGATATGCGTTGCAAAGGGCGCCGCGATCATCGTGCCCAGTTCGAGCACGCGCATTCCCGCCAGCGGCCCGTGTTCCTTGGTCATGTGTTCCTTGGTCATGCTCTTTCGATAGGGATAATGCATTATCCATCAAGCAAGGGTGCATCCGTCGGGCGATATCGCCAGGGTCTCTGCGCTGCCTTACCGCGCGCGATCGAGGAACAATTCCCCGCTATTGCCGTTGATTAGATGAGGAAGTTTAAACGCGGGGGGTGCGTCGGGGTGGTAAGGCAAGGAGCACCAGCCATGACAGGCCCATTCACCGGTGTCGTACCCGGACCGGAAATCCGCAAGCTGGACCTTTTCACGATAGCCGGGCTGACAGTCCTGCTCTGGGCGGCCATCATCGGCATGACGATGATCGTTCTCTAGCCCCCTCAGGTCGCCACCTTGCGCAGGGACTTTTCAATCTCGCCCCCGCAATAGGCATCGCCATAGCGCTCCGCCGAAGTCTTTGCCAGGCGCGCGAGTTCAGGCCGTTGCATGGTCCGTCTCGTCAGGCCGGCGATGCTCGGGGCTGTATTCTCAAGGAGCGCACCGATTGCTGGGAGGCGCTTGGTCATGGTTGACCACAGGACGGCCGTCACCACGTCGGCCATGCCCGCCTCCGCCGAGCCGAGCATCGTTGCGCCGGCTTCTTCAAGTCCGTTGGCCCGGCCAAGCGCTTCCCAGATTCCCATCCAGCGCTGGAGACGCGGCACGAATTCCTGCCACTTGGCGTCGGTCCACATCTCCCGGCCCCCATCCAGAGTGAGTTCGTCGATCACGTCGTTCGCATCGTTGACGATCTTCATCGTCAAGGCGCGGCCCTGCGGGGTGCCGGGAAGCAGGTCCAGCGTTTCGCCCAGGTAAAGCGCGATCGCGGGCATCTGCGCGATGGCAAAACCGTTCGACCGGTCGATCAGCAGCGGCGGCCCCATAAAGGGTACCGGCTGGCTTTCGGGCGCCTCGCCCATGACGGCCGCGATCTCGTCGCTGTCATGTTCGGTGCAGGTCTTCCCTGCAAAAGCAAGGATCGCGCGGATGAACTCTCCACGAAACGGCACCGGCCAGTAGTAGAGGTCGTAGTCGGACATTGCGCAAGGCTCCTCGGGCAGGTTCCTCAAGCGAAAGCCTCAGACGGCCGATCGTTCCTGCTTCGGAGTTTGCGCGTCGCCTAAGGTTGCGGCGGGGGAGGTTCCGTCGATCGCTGAACTTGTTCGGCCCTGCGCGGGGGCGGGGGCGACACGATCTGCTCGATCACCTTGCGCCCGTCGATCTGGAGGCCGTTCTGGTCCAGCTGCACGTCCACCGGGGCCCCGTTGATCTGGGTGGAGAGCACGGCCCGCCCCTGCTCCACGCGCAAGTCGGTGTCGCCCAGCGGCATGTCGCCCAGATCAGGCACGTCCAGCGGCTGCACCGGCCCTTCCGGATCGGGGCTTTCTGTCGCCCGGGGACGCGGTGCCGCCCGTTCGCCCAGCGCCTGCTGCATGAAGTCGCGCCAGATCCGCGCCGGGATCGTGCCGCCCGATACGCCCTTCAGCGGGGTATTGTCGTCGTTGCCCACCCATACGCCGACCACCAGACCCTTGGCATAGCCCACGAACAGCGCATCGCGGTTCTCCTGGCTCGTGCCGGTCTTGCCGTAGTTGGCGGCCTGAAGCCTGGCACCCCGTCCGGTGCCGCGATTGACCGCGCCTCGCAGGAGCGTCTCGATGTTCTCATGAACGCCGTCCGACAGGCTGCTGCGGCCGTTGATGAAACCGTCGAACCAGCCCTCGTCCTTGACCTTGAACGCCGAGGGCACGACCGGGAAGCGGTTGCCCGCCACGCCGGCATAGGCCGCCGTCAGTTCCATCAGGTTCATCGTGGAAGTGCCCAGAGCCAGGCTCGGATCGCCGTTCGGCAGAGGGGCGGTGACGCCCAGCTTGCGAGCCATGTCGATGACCTTCTTGTCGCCCACCTTCTGCAACAGGCGCACGGCGGCGACATTGCTGGAATGCGCGAAGGCATCGGCCAGGGTGATGGTCTGCGAATAGGCCCCGCCCGCGTTCTGGGGACGATAGTAGCCGATCTCGAAAGGCGTGTTCTCTATGGTGTCGGTCGGTTTCCAGCCATCCTTGAGGGCGGCGAGATAGACGAACAGCTTGAAGGTGGAGCCCGGCTGGCGCTGCGCCTGCGTGACGCGGTTGAACGGTGACTTGGCATAGTCCCGCCCGCCGACCATCGCGACGACCTCTCCGTTTGGCCGCATGGCGACCAGCGCAACTTGCGCCGCGCCGAGCGGCGCTGCCTCGATCGCACGGCGGGCAGCGGCCTGGAGGCGGGAGTCCAGCGTGGTCTTGTAGGTATGGGCGGCGTAGCTCGCCTCATCCAGCCCGCGCGCCTGTGGCAGGGCCCAGTCCGCGAAGTAGGTGCCGGTCGGAAGATCGTTCCGCGAACGCACGTCGAGCCTTGGCGCGCGCGTGGCGCGGGCCTGGACCGGGGTCATGTAGGCCGCGTCGACCATGGCCTGGAGCACCACCCTCATGCGCTTTTCGGCAAGCTCGTAGTTGTTGGTGGGCGCCAGGCGCGACGGGGCCTTCATCAGCCCCGCCAGCATGGCCGATTGCGCGGCGTTGAGATTCTCCGGCCGCCGGTGGAAATAGTGCATGGCGGCGGCGCGCAGGCCATAGGCGTTATCGCCGAAGTAGGCGTTCGAAAGGTAGCGTTCGAGGATCTCGTCCTTGCTCAGCCAGGCTTCCAGCCAGAACGCAATCAGCACTTCGCGCGCCTTGCGTGTCAGGCTGCGTTCGGAGGTGAGGAACGTGAACTTGGCAAGCTGCTGCGTGATCGTGCTGCCGCCCTGGGTGCTGCCCCCGCTGACATTGCTCCACATGGCGCGGGCAATGCCGCGCGGATCGATACCCCAGTGGCTGTAGAAGCGGCGATCCTCGATGGCGATGAAGGCCTGGGTAACGTGCGTGGGCAGTTTCCGCACTTCGACCGGCGCGTCGACGATGGCACCGTTGCGCGCGATCGGCGTGCCGTCCGCGGCCAGCAATGTGATCTGCGGCGGCGAAATCGGCTGCAACGATTTCGACAACGGCGCGGTGACGGCAAGCCAGCCGATCGTCACGATGAACAGCATGAGCACGGCCGCCACCCCGCGCGAGAACCACCACCAGCGGGAGCGGCGCTTGCGAGACGGTTCCCCGCTGGGAGGAAGCGGATTGCGAGGATGCGGGGAAAGGTCGTCCCGACGGGCGTCGCCCTCCGGCGGACCGTCTAGATTCTCCAACGTCAAGGCCATGGTCCTCGGCTTCGCCTGCAATTCCCGTCGATCTGGCCCACCCCGGACCGGATTTCGCCAATACGGGGTTCGTTGACGCGTTGCGAGGCAATTGTTGTCGCAGAATCGACGAACGGCATATTTGGCCCGATCGCCATCCCGCCAACCCGCCGTCCTGCCGTGCCAGGAGCGTGACGAAACGGGTAATCCGGCCTACTCCCCTAGGGGTGGTGCGAAGCTCCGTCGGGCTAGAGCGTGCGGGGCCGTCCCTGGCATTCGGTATTATATGGTCCTGTAGATACATATGCGGGGCGAGGCCCGGTACCCTCCTTCCATTCCGCTTGAAGGAGGGAACGAGCGTGACCGCATTCTCGAAAATCGAAGCACCGGACCGCGACGGCCCGCCGAGCCGTGGATTGCTGACGCTGGAGCAGAGCCTCGCGCTCGACAGCCGCGGCGCGATGAACCTCTATGCCGCGCATCTCAACAAGTACATGCTTCAGGTCTTCGATATTCTCGGCCTGGCGGACATGGATATCGTGAGCGCCGAAGGGGCTGAGATCACCTTGCGCGACGGGCGCAGGATCATCGACTATTCGGGCGGTTTCGGAGTGCTCGGCCTGGGCCACAACCATCCGCGCATCATCGCCGCCGAACGGCTCTGCCATGATCGCAAGGTGCTGGACTGCATCAAGATCGCCCCGCACAAGCTTCAAGGGGCGCTGGCCTACAACATCTCGCGCTTCCTGCCGGAGCCGCTGAAAGTCTCGTTCCTGGCGGTATCTGGCACCGAGGCCAACGAAGCCGCGATGAAGATCTGCGAACGGGTGCAGACGCCCAAGGGCAAGACCAAGTTCCTGTGCTTCAAGGGCGCTTTCCACGGCAAGACCCACGGGCCATTGTCGCTCACCACCGCCACTGACGTGCAGAGCGGCTTCATCATGGGCGTGCCCAAGGAGAACGTAGTCTTCGCGACATACGGCGATATCGCCTCGGTCCGCGAGGCGATCGCTCGCGAACGCTCGGAAGCCATCGGCTCCGCCGGCGGCAACCGCATCATCGCCGGCATTATCGAGACGATACGCGGCACCTCCTGCCATGTCCCTGATCCCGGTTTCCTGACCGCGTTCGCGCAAGTCTGCCGCGAAAACGACATCCTGACCATCTTCGACGAAGTGAAGGTCGGCATGGGCCGTACCGGCAGGTTTTGTGCCTTCCAGCACGAGGACGTCGTTCCCGATGTGGTCACGCTCGCCAAGACGCTCGGCGGCGGCAAGCGGGAACTGGGCGCCATGGTCACGTCGCAGGCGCTGTTCGACAAGGCTTATGGCAACAAGAACGATTGCAACCTGCACAGCTCCAGCTTCAGCGGCATGGGCGAGACATGCGCCGTGGGCATCGAAACCCTCAACGTGCTGGAAGAAGAGCGCCTGATAGAGCGCGCATCCAGATTGGGCAGCTATTTGCGTGGCAGATTTGAGACATTGCATGAGAAATATCCGCGCAAGATCGTGTCGCTGCGAGGCAAGGGATGCTTTCAGGCAATCGAGCTTAACTTTGGACAACAAATAGCTGAAAAAGCTATAGATATACGAAAGAACCCGCTGTTCGTCACTTATGAGACGGTGTTGATCGGCGCCTTGGCTCGCGAGCTGTACGAGCGCCACGATATCCTTGTGCATTTCCAGCCCGGCGCGCGCGATCTGTTGCACTTCATGCCGCCCTACGTGGTGTCAGAGGAGCAGATAGACAGGCTGGTCGATGCTCTGGACGATGTGCTGGGAAGAGGCGTTGCCGATGCGACGGTGCGCTTCGTGGTCAAGAACATCAAGCGCGTGCTCGGCTGATCATGGCCACCCCCGCCGATAGGCTCTCGCCCGCCGCCCGTCGCCCCGGCCGCCCTTTCCTCTTCCTTCCGGAAGCGGACAATGCCTCCGCCGGATGGTTCTCCTGCGCCGCGCTGGTGCTGCTGTCGCTGCTGCTGTTCCAGCTCAATAGCCATTACGGCATGATCGTCCTGCCCGACAGCACGCGCTACATGGGGATCAGTCCGATCCCCTACGATGCCCCCGTCTACCACTGGATGCTCGTCCTACCCCATGCACTGGGCGTACCATTGCTGACCGCGGCCGAGATGTGGGCCATGATCGCCCTTGCCGTGAACGTGGCCCTCGTTTTTGCGCTGATCCGGCGCACGACGGAAGACTGGCGCTATGCCGCCGTCGGCACTGCGCTCATTGCGCTGGCGCCGCAGTTCGTATCGCTCCACGCTGCCGTCCTCTCGGAGCCACCGTTCATTGCATTCGTGCTGCTGACTCTGTGGTTCACCCTGGACTACTTCGAGCGCGGAGCCCGGCGCGATCTGGTCGTGGCTTCGCTCATGCTGGGCATGGCCACACTGTCGCGCTTCACCGCGCCGCCGCTGGGTGCCGCCATCGTTCTGGTCATCCTGGCGGACTCTCGCCTAAGCTTCGGCCGCCGCATGGTGGACAGCGCTCTCGTTGCCCTGCCCGGCGCGGCGCTGTTCTTCGTCTGGGTGGCTCTGAGTACTCTGACCGTAGGTCATTCGATCGGACGCGAGTTGCGCTTCTACGGCAACATGGGGCCGGCGCAGTGGTGGGCGAACCTTGAAACAACGGCTGCGTGGATCCTGCCTGACGCGGTGCCTCTGGCTGTCCGGATCTGCCTGCTGGTAGCCGTGCTCGCTTTCGCCATCTGGCAGTTCGCCCGCCAGTTCTCCGCCTGGCGCCAGGCCCGCCTCGATCGCTCATGCGAGCAGCGCATCGTCTTCTCGCTCATGCTGGGGCTGTTCTTCGTCGGCTACCTCGCCTTCGTCTGGCTCTCCACGGCTTTGGAAGCGAACCTCCAGTTCGTCGGCCGCTACGGCTTTCCCGCCTATGTCGTGCTGGTCATGATGGTAACGACGCAGGCGAGCGGGCTTGACCGGAACCTGCGCGGCATCGGCACGATCTGGCTCGCCCTTGGCGGGCTGGCGGCACTGGTCCTGGCCAGCCATGCCTTGCGCACCAGCGTACGCACCCATCAGGTCTTCCGGGAGGGCAACGGCTACCTGAGCCGGGATTGGCAGGCATCGCCCACGATCGCGGCGATACGAGCGCTTCCGGCCAATGCCGTAATCTATTCCAACGGGGCCGACGCTCTGGCCCTGTTGACGGGGCGGTCCACCCGGATCGTGCCGCAGGAGCGGCAACTGCGCACCAACCGGCCCGATCCGAACAACCCGGCCGAAGCCCAGATCGCGAAGATGAAGGCCGAGGCGAATGAAGGCCTGCCGGTCTACCTGATCACGCTCGATCGCATCGACTGGCGCTTCTACCTGGCCAGCGAGGATCGGCTCAGGCGCGAACTTCCTCTCCTGCCCGTCGGCAGCTTTTCCGACGGCCGCATCTATCGCGTCGCGCCAGCCGCACGGTGAACGCTCCAATCGCTCCGCTTCAGGGGAAACCGGAAATGCCAACGCCCGAACTGACTTCGTCCCCGATCGCGAGAGCGGAAACCCGCCATCGCAGGACCGCGCGGCTCCGCGACTACCTGAGCCTCGCCCGGTTCGACCACGCGACGAAGCACGTCTTCGTCATTCCCGGCCTGATCCTGGCTTATGCCCTGCGCGAACCCTCGCTGCTGGATGCGCCGCCACGGATCGTCATCGGCTTCGTGGTCGCCATCGCGATCGCATCGGCCAACTACATCATCAATGAATGGCTGGACCGCGAGTTCGATGCGCACCATCCCAGCAAGCACCATCGCACTGCGGTTTCCCTGCAATTGTCGCCGGGGCTGGTCTATCTGCAATACACCGTCTTCGCGGCATTCGGACTGATACTCGCGGCCACGCTGGGCCCGGCGTTCTTCGCGGTTTCGGCCGTGTTCCTGATCTCCGGCCTGGTCTATAACGTCCGGCCGCTGCGCTCCAAGGACCGCCCGTTTCTGGACGTGATTTCGGAATCCGTGAACAACCCGATCCGCCTGACGCTGGGCTGGCTGATGATGGACCCTTCCAGCATGCCGCCTGCCAGCCTCCTGCTGGCATATTGGGCCGGCGGCGCCTTCCTGATGGGGTCGAAGCGCCTGTCCGAATATCGCGACATCACCGCGCTCGTCGGGCTGGAAACACTGACCCGCTACCGCAAGTCCTTCGCCGGCTATACCGCCGAGAGCCTGGTGGTCAGTTGTCTGGTCTACGCCATGCTGTCCTCGTTCTTCCTCGGGGTCTTCCTGATCAAGTACCGCGTCGAATATATCCTCGCCTTCCCGTTCATCGCCGGTCTGTTCGGTTGCTATCTCTGGCTGTCGATGCTGCGAGACTCCATCGCCCAGCGGCCAGAGCGCATGTTCCGCTCGCGCCGCCTGATGACGACGCTGGGCATCACGGTGGGCGTATTGCTCTCGCTTTCCTTCATCGACCTGCCCAGCCTTGCCAGCCTTACCAACCGCAGCTTCACGCCGGTGGACATGCTGCCCCGCCATGCCAAGTAGAACGGTGGAAACGGTGACCGGGGTGGCCTGGGGCAAAGTGCGGCTCGTGGTTTTCGACCTCGACGGTACGCTTTACGACCAGCCCCCGCTGCGCCGCGCGATGGCACTGGAGCTTGTCAGGCACAGCCTGCGCCGCCGCAGCCTGCGCACGGCCGAGATCCTGCGCGCCTATCGCCGGATCCGCGAAATGCTGGGGACGGTACAGGGCGACGATTTCACCAACGAGCAGTTCAGCCTCACCGCCCGCCGCCGGGGCTGCTCGGAAGGCGAGGTGCGGGCCCTGGTGGAGGAATGGATCGAGCGCCGCCCGCTGGTTCACCTGCCGCGCTACAAGGCCCAAGGGATCGACGACCTGTTTTCGGCGCTGCGGGCTACCGGACGGCGGATTGCGGTATGGTCCGACTATCCCGTACAGGCCAAGCTTGCCGCGCTCGGCCTGAAGGCGGATCACGTGATCTGCTCAGGCGATCGGGCAGTCGGCAGGCTCAAGCCCCACCCGGCCGGGCTTGAGGCTTTGCTGGAGCAGGCCGGCGTCACTGCCGAGGAAACGCTGGTGATCGGGGATCGGGCCGATCGCGACGCGGCAGGCGCCGCCGCCATCGGCGTGCCTTCGTTGATCCGCAATTCCCAGGGCATCGGAAAGACCACCTTTCGCCGGTTCGACGATCCGGCGTTCGCTCCCATCCTGGCGGAAGCGCTCCATGTCTGAAATGGCCAAGCTCAAGGCGAGGCACATCGCACCCAAACCGCAGGAACGCGGCGCCACCCGGCGATGCGTCGACGCCCTGGTGGACGTGCTGATCGACGAATGCCGCCCCGGACTTCCCGCCGACGACCGCAACGTGGTGAAGGAATACGTCAGCGCCACCCTGATCGGCATGCCGGACTATTTCCAACTCGGCTTTCGCATCCTCGCGCTCGCTTTCGACTTTTCCGCGCTGCCGGTTCACGGGCACCGTTTCACCCGGCTCTCTCCCGCCAGGCGCTGTCGCCATGTGGCGGCCTGGCGCGGCTCACGCATCGGTTTTCGTCGGGCCATGATCGCCTTCTACACCACCTTCGCCTGCTATGGCCTCTATTCGCTGCCCGCCCCGCAGAACGCCGCCTCCCCGGAAAGGATCGCGGCATGAAATCCGGAAACGAGATCCAGACCGACATCCTGGTGATCGGTTCCGGCCCCGGCGGCGCGGTGAGCGGGACGCTTTTCGCCGAGGCGGGGCAGCAGGTCACCATGGTCGAGGAAGGCGAGCATCTGCCCCTGGAAGCCGCCCCGCACTTCTCGCGTGAGGAGATGCTGCTCAAATATCGCAATGCCGGTGTCGGCGTGGCGATGGGCCGTCACAAGCTGGCCTGGGTGGAAGGGCGCTGCGTCGGCGGCGGCAGCGAGGTAAATCGCGGCCTCTACCATCGAACTCCCGGCTACATCCTCGACGATTGGCGCAGCCGCTTCGCCGTGCATGAACTCGACCTTGCGCGAATGACACCCCATTTCGCCGCCTGCGAGGAAGTGGCGCGGGTGGAATACGCCGGAAACGCCGCCTCCGAGATGTCGCGGCGGCTGCAACAAGGCGCCCAGGCCCAAGGCTGGCTGGCAATCGAGGCGCCGCGCCTCTACCGATACGATCGCGACCAGGGCAGCGGCGTGAAGCAATCGATGTCGGCCACTTTCGTCCGTCGGTTCCTGGCCGCGGGCGGATCGCTCGTGCCCGCGACCCGGATCGCCCGCCTGCGCCGCATGAACGGTAACTGGATCGCGGAAGGAACCCGGCGCGGTGAGGATGGCTTGCGCCGTCCGGTGACTTTCCGCGCGCGCACCGTGGTGGCCGCCTGTGGCGCGGTGCAGACACCAGCCCTGCTGCGGCGCTCCGGCATCTCGCACAATGTGGGCAACAGCCTGCGTTTCCACCCCATGGTCAAGGTCGTCGCCGAATTCGATCGCGACGTGAACCGCCCGGACGACTTCGATCCGGTTCACCAGGTCAAGGAATTCGAGCCCCGCTTCGGCATGGGTTGCTCCATCAGCACGCCGGCCATGCTGGGCGTGGCTCTGTCGGGACGGCCCGACCACTGGGAGTTGGTGGCCGAACGCTGGCGGCGAATGGGCATCTACTACGTCCAGTCGAGCGGCGGCGCTGCCAGTGTGCGCAATCTTCCCGGCTTCGAGGATCCGATCGTGCGCGTCCGCTTCTCGCAGGGAGACCTGTCCGTATTGGGAGAGGGGCTTCGCCGCCTTTGCGAAGCCCTTTTCGCCGCCGGCGCCCGGAAGATCTATCCTTGCCTCGCCGGTTATCCGGATCTGGAGTCTCCCGGCGACCTTCCCGGCCTGCCGGAACTGCTCCGGGCCGGTGACGGCAACATGACCTCGGTCCATGTCTTCTCGTCCTGCCCGATGGGCGAGGACAACCGACGCAGCGCCGCCAATTCCTTCGGCAAGGTCCATGGCACCGACGGCCTCTACATCAACGACGCATCGCTGCTCTGCGGGCCCACTTCGGTAAACCCGCAAGGCACGGTCATGGCCGTGGCCCATCGCAACGCCACCGAAGCGCTGACCCGCAGATTCCGCTGATCCGCAGATCTGCGCCGGAAAATCAGGCGATCAGCCAGGTACCGTCCGGCTCCTCGTGAACCACGGTCGTCCAGACATAGCTCTCGCCGCTGTCGTCAGCGGTGAAGAGAATGTCGAAGCTGAATTCGTTGGCCGCGACGCGCTTCCAGTTCTGGATCCGCGTGACGCTGAGACAGCCGACCATGTCGTGGCTGCGGATGCGCTTGCCGGGCGACATCGCGCCGGCCCAGCCATTGAACATGCTGGTCCCGCGTGAGCCGACGAATTTCGAGATCAGGCCCTGGGTGGCCCTGTCCTCCTGTACGCACATGAGGGTTACGACATAAGGACGAAGCGTCGGCAATGCAGCACCGACATCCGCCTTCAACACCTGCGGTGCGGAGGCAAGCGCCTTCTCCACGGCCTGAACCTGTGCGGGTTCGGGCCGTGCCAATGCCGGTGCGGTTGCGGCGTGCGCCGGAAAGCCGATCGAAGCAGAAGCCGCCAGCAGAAGACCGGCCGAAAGACCCGGGGCGAAAGATCGGCTGTGAAACATCTCGAAAACCTCATCATGGCGTAAACACCGGAGGCGGCCCCCTCTGCACCGTCAGTCCCGCTGAAACAACCGGCTCGATGATAATTACCGATAAAGTTCATAGTCTTGCGTGGACCGCAGGCGGGGGGCACAGGCCAGCGACTAAAAGGGTTTCAGCGCCTGCAGTGGAGATTGCCGCCGAGTGGCGGTCAACCAGCCCAGCGCGAAGAGACCCGTCGGCAGCCAGAGCAACAGATGGGCCAGCAGGATCGTGGCGGTGGCCTGCTCCGCTTCGACGCCGACCGCGCGATAGGACAGCAGGCCGAACACCTCATAGGAACCGAAATGCCCCGGCAGGGCCGGGACCAGCGTTCCCAGCGTGGAGAAGGCGAAAGCCACCAGCGGCTTCAGCCAGTCCCCCATTCCGCCGCCCAGACTGACCCAGGCCCCCAGCATGACGAGGCTTTCCAGCAGCCAGAGGGCGAAGGACAGCAGGACCATACCCAGGATCCGGCGCGGACTGCCGATCCCGCGCACGGCCTGGGCCACCGACCGCGCGGTTTCGGCGATCAGGGCCACGAGCTTCGACCGGAACGCTCTTTCCGCCCACCCCGCCACAGCCTCGATCGCGCGTGGCGAGAACAGGACAAGCAAGCTGGCGCCCGCCGCCACCGCCAACACCAGACGAAACTGGGCGATGATCTCCGTGGGCAATGCTGCGTCGACCAGGAACAGGGCAAGCCCCGCGACCATGAGGATCGACACCAGATCGAGCACCCGCTCCACGACCATGGCCCCCAGCACCTGCCCTACCGGCAGCGAAAACCGGCGATGGAACCAGTAGACGCGAAATACGTCTCCGAGACGGAACGGCAGGATGTCGCTGATACCGAAGCTGGCGACGAAAGGGGCGACACTGGGGCCGAATGGCACGCGCCGCCCTGCCGGGTCGAGAAGCATCCGGAAGCGCCAGGCCCGAAGCACGAAATCCACCCCATAGGCCAGTAGCGCCACCAGCACCGGCGGCAGGCTCGCCCGCGTCAGCAGGGCGCCCACGGCGGCCATGTCCACCGAAGTCCAGAGCAGGACGAGAAAAGCCGTGCCGAAGAGCATGCCCAGCCAGAACCGTGCCCCGCTTCCTCGTTCGCGAACACCGGAGCCCGGCCGGCTGCCCATCACGCCTGATCGCTGATCTGGGATTGATACTGCACGAAGAGCGTCGCCAATGTGGTGCGGCTGGATATGTCGAGCTTGCGGTAGATGTTATGCAGGTGGATGCTCACCGTGCCCTCGGTCGATCCGACCATTCCGGCGATGGCCTTGTTCGAGAAGCCCCGGCAGACCAGGGCGCTGATCTCCTTTTCCCTTGGGGTCAGGCTGGCGATTTCGCCGCCGATGTCGACGCCGCCTCCGCGCCGGGCCTTGCTCACCAGCTCCTCCGGCAGCCACTTGCGACCGGCGATCACTTCGCGCAGGCAGTCCAGCAGCGAATCCGAGGCGTAGTCCTTGAGGAGCAGGCCCCAGACGCCCAGCCCGATGGCTTCGGCAATCTGGCGGCCGGTCATCGTCGCCGAAAGGAAGATCACCCGCACCGGCAGGCCGCCCTCGCGCAGGGCGCGCAGGATGGCCAGGCCGCCCACGTCCGGCATCGACACGTCCAGCACGGCAATGTCGGGGCGCTTCTCGCGGATAGAGGCCAGGGCGCGGGTGCCGCTACTGGTCGCCTCGACCAGATCGACCTCGCCCGTCGCCTGAAGCAGGTCGGCCAATCCCCGCAGCAGCAGGGGATGATCGTCGGCCAGCAGGACGCGGCAGGCCTGCGATTCGGTCGCGGTCATGCGGCCTCCTCCAGTGGAATGACCATGGTTACGCGCAGACCGTCCGGCCGGTCATCCAGCGCGATCGAGCCGCCCAGCTGGATCGCCCGGCTCCGCAGGGAAACCGGACCGACGCCGCTGGCGGTGCGGCCAAGTCCGTGGCCGTTGTCCGACACGCCGAGTTCCAGTGCGCTCCCTACCCGGCGCGCCTCCAGCGCGACGCGCGTGGCAGCGCCGTGCCGCACGGCATTGGCGGTGGCCTCGGAAAACAGGGCGATCACTTCCTCGACGATGTTGCGCGGCAGATGTGTGGAGCGGCCGTGCCAGTCGAACGCCACCGTGACGCCCCACTTCTTTTCCAGCAGGTCCGCCTGGCGGCGCAAGTCGGCCGCCATGTCGATGGGTTGCTCGGCGTCGAAATCGCGCTGCTTTTCCACGAAGCGGCGAATGCGCCGCTGCTGATCGATCACCAGATCTTCGATGACCTTGAGATCCTGGGCCACCTCGGGCTGGCGCGCCGCAAGGCTGCGCAGCTTCAGGCTGGTGGCCGTGAGGTCCTGAAGAACGCTGTCATGGAGATCCTGGCCCAGACGGCTGCGTTCCTCGGCCCTGGCGCTGTCGGCGCGGCGCGCCACCAGTTCGACGTGTTCCAGTTCCGATCCGGTGCGCGCGGCGATGATCTCGGTGAGCGCCAGGGCATCCTCGGGGCGCCCGGCCGGATCGACCACGATCAGCGCGCCGCGAAAGCGTAGACCGGAAAAGCCGGAGCGCACGGCATAGTCGTGCGGCAGCGGACGCGGCAGGTCCAGCGCGTCGAGCACCTGGGTAAGCCCTGCCATCTCATCCGGCTGGAGCAGGCTGGCGCGGGTGCGATCCATGAAATCCAGCCGCGCCTCCGCGAAGATGCTGCGGAACGTCACGGGATCCAGCGGTAGCAGACGCAGGCCCTCCTTGCGCCAGTGGGCGATGAACCCGGTTGGCTCGTCCTGCTCGCGCCAGATGAGGATCAGGCTCTCGCACCCCGTAACCGCTCCGGAATGCCCGCAGAGTTCCGTCAGCCAGCCCCTGCGATCACCGACGCCCGCGTCCATCGGCCAGCTTGCCAACCGCGCCAGCCGTTCACGGCTGCTTTCGCGATAGGCTCCGAAATAGCCGAGCATCACCGCGCAGACCAGGAAGTAGACGGTGCGGATGATCAGGAAATTCAGTTCGGATTCGCCATCGAGGATATCGGGAATGCCGATCGCGAAAAGCACGCCCTCCAGCATCACCGCCCCGATCATCGCCCCCATGAAGCCCCAGCGCACCGTCATCGCCAGCAAGGTAAAGGGAAGAAACGAGAAGAACGGGCTGGTCAGCTCATTGGTCAGGAAAGCCAACCAGCCCAGGATCACGGTGTCGAGAACGTGAACCGCGAAATGAACCGGGCTGTCCACCGGCCGCCGGATCGGCAAGGCCACCAACAGGATCGCGAGGGCCAGGTAAACCGCGAGAACATCCTGCGCTTCGGTGCGGTAACGGATCGGCTGGGTGGGATCGAGATAGATGGCGATAACCGCGAAAACGGCCGTAATCAGGCGTCCATAGCTGATCAGCCGATTGGGGTCGGTGATCAGCAAGGCGTTGCGCGCCCGGCTCAAACCGGATGTCGTAGCTTCAAATGTCCGCCTCATCTCGTGTCCAGTCCCCCCGCCGCAGGCATGAGGGCCGCAAGCGCCGAAAAAGACTACGAAGCTGCTGCATTTTCGTCGAGTCAGCCTTCCTGCTGAATGGCCAGCGCAAAGGGGGGACCGGCCCCAGGGAGGGTAGCCCTAGGCCGTAAACTCATAATTGGCACCATCGAGGCGTCCAAATGGCAAACAGCTCGGGCCGAAGCGACCGCCGGGCGGGCTGGTTGCCCGTCCAAGGTCGGTTCGGTTCGAGATGGAAGCCATTTGGACGTCCTTCGGATTTGACGCAAAATGGCCCATCGCTGCGTCGGCAGGACTTGAAATATCGACATATTCCTACGCCCTGCCTTCTGGCGCTGAGCCATTTTGCCTCAAACCTCGATGGTGCCATTTATGAGTTTACGGCCTAGATTGACGGCATCCTGTCGTTGCCCTAGAGCCCTTCCCAGCATCAAGAGTCGGGATCGTGCCCGGCACCAACCTGCTCCCGAGCAAGGTGGTACCTTCGCAGACATGCGAAGGGATGTGGCCGGACCGGCAACAATCGGGTTTTCCAGCTGCATCGCCGTCGTTTCGCTTCCGGCCCGTCGCGCCTCGCCCATTGCGCCTGGAAGGAAAGACCGCATGACCGATTCCCTGCCCACCCAACAATTTGCCAGCGACAATTATGCCGGAATCTGTCCCGAGGCATGGTCCGCAATGGAGCAGGCGAACCGGGGTTCGGCCACGGCCTATGGAGAGGACGCGTGGACGCTGCGCGCCGCCGACGCCTTTCGAGACCTGTTCGCGGCCGACTGCGACGTCTATTTCGTCTTCAACGGGACGGCCGCAAACTCGCTCGCGCTCGCGGCGCTGTGCCAGTCCTACCACTCGGTGATCTGCTCCTCGTCCGCCCACGTCGAAACCGACGAGTGCGGCGCGCCGGAGTTCTTCTCGAACGGCTCCAAGCTGCTGGTCGCCCAGAGCAAGGACGGGAAGCTGACCCCCGAATCCATCCGCGCGCTCGCCACCGGCCGTTCGGATATCCACTTCCCGAAGCCCCGCGTGGTCACCATTACCCAGCCCACCGAAACCGGTCAGGTCTACACCCGGGCAGAGATCGCCGCGATCTCGGCGACGTGCCGCGAACTTGGACTTAAACTCCACATGGACGGCGCCCGCTTCGCCCATGCCTGCGCCACGCTCGGCTGCACGCCTGCCGAGATCACCTGGCAGGCCGGCGTCGACGTGCTCTGCTTCGGCGGGACCAAGAACGGGATGGCGGCTGGCGAGGCTGTGATCTACTTCGACCGGACCCTGGCGGAAGACTTCGCCTATCGCTGCAAGCAGGCAGGGCAACTGGCTTCGAAGATGCGCTATCTTTCCGGGCCCTGGATCGGCGTGCTCGAAACCGGCGCCTGGCTGGCCAACGCACGCCATGCCAATGCCTGCGCGCAGCGGCTTGCCGCGGCCGTGACCGATGCGAAGGGCCTGGAGCTGATCTTCCCCGTCGAAGCGAACGCCGTCTTCCTTGCCGCCCCGGAAGCGGTGCTGGACGGGCTGAGGGCACGCGGCTGGCGGTTCTACACGTTCATCGGCGGCGGCGCCCGGTTCATGTTCGCCTGGGACGCCGACCCCGCCCAGGTGGACCGACTGGCATCCGACTGCATTGTCCTGGCACGGGAAAGCGCCCTCGTTCCTGCGTGAGGGAGAAGGTTAGCCCCTACGCTCGGCAGAGGTTGCTATTGCGAGTGGATATCATTAACGGGTTTTCACAGGAGAGACTGGCGTAAGTTTCGGATGCCGATCGGCACCTGCTTCGCGTGAAAGCGATGGGTAGTGCCATCAGGTTCGGGGTGCGAGACGAGTGACGCGGCAGGTATTATTTCAGATTCATTGGTTCCTCGGCATCACCGCCGGGTTCGTCCTTGCCGTCATGGGCGTCACCGGAGCTACGCTGAGCTTCGAACACGAAATCATGAGTGCGCTCAGCCCCGGCGTGGTGACGCTGGGAGGGCCGGCGGCGACGCCGCTTTCGCCTGACGAAGTGGTCGCCCGCGCGGCGGCGCAGCGTCCAGGAATGACGGTCGAGCGCCTCAGCGTGGAGAGCGATCCCGAATCGGCCTGGACCGTGCAGTTCGCGCCTCGCGACGGCGAACGCCGAGGAGAGCGGAGCTATGTCGATCCGCGCAACGGCATGTTGCTGGGCCAGGCGACTGGCGCCGGCGTGTTTCGCACGATCGAGAACCTCCACCGCTGGCTCGCGCTTCCAGGCGGCGGCAACGGCATCGGCCGGCAGATCACGGCCTTTTCCGCCATCGCGCTGGTTTTCTTCGCAATCTCCGGTCTTTACTTGCGCTGGCCTCGCCGCACTTTCGACTGGCGCGCCTGGCTGGTGCTCGACTTGCGGAAAAGCGGCCGCAACCTGTACCGCGCTCTCCATGCCGTGATCGGCGGCTGGGTGGCGCTGGTCTATCTTCTCAGCGCCCTGACCGGCCTATGGTGGTCTTACGACTGGTATCGCCAGGGGGTGCTCTATACGCTGACCGGCAAGACCTCGCGCGAGGAAGGCGGCCCCAACGGGGGAAGAGGGGGCGGCGGAAACCAAGGCGCCAAGTCCGAACCGCTCGCCGGTCCCCGTCTGGCTCGCGCCTGGCCCACCGTGTTGACCGCCATGGACGGCCGGTACCGTTCGATCTCCGTGACGCTGCCGAAAGACGGGGAACCGGCCACCTTCCGCGTGTTGCTGGCCGATGCGCGCCACGATCGCATGACCGACGATCTCAAGGTGGACCTCGCCACCGGCAAGCTGGTCAAGGCCGATCGCTATGCCGATCGCAGCATCGGCAAGGTCATCACCACCAGCATGTACGAATTGCATCGCGGCGCCTTTTTCGGAATCGGCGGGCGCATCCTCCTGCTGCTCACCAGCCTGACGATGCCGCTGTTCACCGTCACCGGCCTGCTGCTCTATCTCGCTCGCCGCAAGCGCAAGCGGGCCCTGGCAGAGGCGACGGCGGATTTTCCCCAGAACCCGGAAGTCGGCGATGCCTCCGGCGACATGCTGGTCGCCTTCGCAAGCCAGACCGGCGGTGCCGAGCGTCTTGCGCGCCAGACCGCCTCGGCCCTGGGCGGCGCCCGCGTGCTTCCGCTTTCGGCAGTGGACGAAGGCGTGCTGTCCGAAGTCGATCGCGCGCTCTTCGTGGTGAGCACTTATGGCGAGGGCGAGCCGCCCGATCCGGCGCGACGTTTCGCCCGTCAGGTCATGACCGTGCCGCCCGGCGCGGGCCATCTGGAATATGCCGTGCTGGCGCTCGGTGATCGCGAGTACCCGGAATTCTGCGCCTTCGGCCATTCGCTCGACCGCTGGCTGCATGAAGGCGGCGCCCGCCGATTGTTCGACATGATCGAAGTGGACGGCGACGATACCGACGCGCAGCGCCAATGGCAGCAGCAGCTCGCCGCCCTCGGCGCCGAACCCGACCTGCCGGACTGGGAACCCGCGTCCTATGGCTCCTGGCGCCTGGTCTCGCGCCGCCTGCTCAACCCCGGCAGCGCCGGCGGACCGGCGTTTCTGGTCGGCCTTGAGCCGGGCGAAGGCGTCGAAGCGAAGTGGCGGGCCGGTGACATCGCCGAAGTGCTGCCCGGTATCAACGATCCGGCGCGTGTTGCCGCCTATCTCGCCGCCTGCGGGCTGGATCGCGGACAAGTGGTGGATGGTGCGCCTCTGGCGGAGCATCTCGCCTCCGCCCTGATCCCCGATCATCCGGTCGAGAACGGTGCCGAACTGCTGGCGGCGCTCCGCCCCCTGCCCCACCGGGAATATTCGATCGCCTCGATCCCTTCCGACGGCAGGATCGACCTGCTCATCCGGCAAGTCGAGCGAAGCGACGCCACGCTGGGTCTCGGCTCCGGCTGGCTCACCCGGTTCGCCCCGCTGGGCACCGAGATAGCCCTGCGCCTGCGGCCCAACAGCGGCTTCCACGCACCACCTCCCGGCCCGACCGGTCCACGACGCATGATCCTGATCGGCAACGGCACCGGTCTGGCGGGTCTGCGCGGTCATCTGCACGCATCGGAAGCGGAAGGGCATGGCGGACACTGGCTGCTGTTCGGTGAACGCAGCCGGGAGCACGATGCCCTCCTTCCGGACGAAATCGAGCGCTGGCTTTCGCGCGGCACCTTGACCCGTCTCGACCGGGCCTGGTCGCGCGACGTCGATTGCGGCCGCTACGTCCAGCACCTTTGCAGCGAAGCGGCGGCGGACTTGCGCGAATGGGTGGAGAACGGTGCGGCGATCCTCGTCTGCGGCAGCCTTCAGGGCATGGCGCCTGCCGTCGATGAGGCCTTGCGGGCCGCGCTCGGCGACGACCGGCTGGAGGCCATGGCCGAAGCCGGTCTCTATCGCCGCGACATCTATTGAAGGCCTCCTCCGCCTCGGCAACATTTCCGACATCCAAGAATGGTGGACGGCAGCCGCTTTCCTCAGCACTATGGGTCTGTCGGCACAGGCGTGAAGGAACCGGCGATGAGCCGCAGGCGTAGTATTGCTCCAAGGTGGCTGTTGCCGCTCCTGTTGATGGTATCGATGGTCGCGGCGGGTATCGCCGTCGCGCTCGTCGCCAGCCTGGAGTGAAGTGCCGCAATCGTTGACGCGCACGCCAGGAGTACCGTTTGCCGCATACCACGCCCCTCGTTGCAACCGTCGTCGCCGGCCTGGTAGCCGCTTTCGCCATGGGCGCGCTCGCCCATAGATTGAGGATATCCCCTGTCGCGGGATATCTGTTCGCGGGTGTCCTGGTGGGACCGTTCACGCCGGGCGTCGTCGCCGACAGCGCTCTGGCGAACGAGCTTGCGGAGCTGGGCGTCATCCTGCTCATGTTCGGCGTCGGGCTGCACTTCTCGGTGAAGGACCTGATGTCGGTCCGGAAGATCGCGCTGCCGGGCGCGGTCCTGCAGATCGCTTTCGCCACCGCCCTGGGGGCAGGCATCGCCGCGTGGCAGGGGTGGTCCATGGCCGCCGGCCTCGTCTTTGGCCTTGCGCTGTCGGTTGCCAGTACCGTCGTACTGCTGCGGGCGCTCCAGGTCGGCAACCTGATGGACACCGAGCGAGGGCGGATCGCCGTGGGGTGGCTGATCGTGGAAGATCTGGCCATGGTTCTGGTGCTCGTCCTGCTCCCGGCGCTCGCCGGTCTGGCGGCCGGTCGCGCGCAGTCGAACATCGACCTGGCGTGGACGATCGGATTGACCCTGGCCAAGGTCGGTGGCTTCATTGCCCTGATGCTCATCGTCGGCAAGCGCGTCATTCCGGCGGCGCTGCACTGGGCCGCCCATACCGGCTCCCGCGAACTGTTCCGCCTGGCAGTCCTGGCCATCGCCCTGGGCGTAGCGTTCGGCGCCGCCTACGTCTTCGATGTGTCCTTCGCGCTGGGGGCCTTCTTCGCCGGCATGGTCATGGGCGAGAAGCAACTCAGCCGGCGTGCGGCGGAAGAGACCCTGCCGCTGCGAGACGCCTTCGCCGTGCTGTTCTTCGTTTCGGTGGGCATGTTGTTCGATCCGTCGGTCGTCGTCGAGCACGGCGTGGCGGTGCTGGCCACGCTCGTGGTCATCGTCGTCGGCAAGTCTCTCGCGGCGGTGGCCATCGTCAGGTTCTTCGGGCATCCGCCGCAAACGGCGCTGGCGGTGGCGGCAAGCCTCGCACAGATCGGTGAGTTCTCGTTCATGCTGGCCGCGCTGGGCGTGCAGCTCGGCATCCTGCCGCAGGAAGGGCGCGACCTGATCCTGGCCGGCGCCATCTTCTCGATCCTCGCCAATCCCCTGATCTTCCGCTGGCTTGCCGGCAGACACAGCATCGTCAAGTCGGTAGCCGTCGCCGAGCAGGAGCGCCGGGCGAAAGAAGCCGTTCCCGCCGCTGGAGAGCGCGTCGTGCTGGTGGGCTACGGCCGCGTCGGCCGGTTGGTGGCGCAAGGCCTGGCCCAAGACGCCCGCAGCCTCGTCATCGTCGAAGAACGGCCCGATCTGGTGGAGCGCGCGCGCGAGGCGGGGCATGAGGTGCTCGCCGGCAATGCCTCCGAAGTCGAAGTGCTCGATCGCGCCGCCATACGCGACGCCACGCGGCTTATGATCGCGATCCCGGAAGGGTTCGAGGCCGGCGTAATCGCTCAGCGGGCCCGCCAGCTCAATCCCGGCATCGAGATCCTGGCGCGCGCCCATTCCGACGAGGAAGTCGATCATCTGCGAAAGGTCGGCGCGGATCATGTCGTCATGGGGGAACGGGAAATCGCCCGCAGGCTGCTGGAGTTGCAGCGCTCTCCCGCATGATCAGAGGACTCCTCCATTTTGGTATCATCGGAGCGCGTCTGGTGAATTTTACCTAAGCTGACCGGAACCCTTGTACGCAAGCGTGTTAGTTTTCGCGAACATACGGCGTAGCGTCCGGATCATCAGGAGAAGCACGGACCACTCTCAAGAGCGACTTACCAGCGCGGCCTGTTCCTGTACTTTTGAAGCGGGGGCAGAATGCGGAGATAAGTCATGGAAAAGCCCGATGTCTTCTTAGGCGCTGACGGAGAGAGCGACCGCCGCTCCTTCCTGACGGCCTGCGGAAAATATTCGCTGCTGGTCCCGCCGACCATGACCATGCTTCTCTCCACCACGTTAACCTCACCCGCAATCGCGAAGTCCGGAGGACAAGGAGGCGGGGGCGGAAGCTCGGGCGGTGGGAGCGGAGGCTCCGGCGGCAGTTCAGGCGGAGGTGGAGGTGGCGCCGGCGGCTCGGGCGGTGGCGCAGGCGGTTCGGCAGGCGGGGGCGGCCTCGCGCGCGCCGAGGACATCTGCAACACGGGCGAAAGCTCGACCGAAACGCTGGGTGATCGGACTCAGCTGGGCGCGGGACAGGATGCCGAACTGCGCGCCCGTACCTGGAAGGCCACATGTTGCAGCGACCCGGAACCCAAGGTCCGCAGGCCGTTCCTCGCCCGCGTGCAAGCCAAGCTGGGCAAGACAAGCGGCCAAGTCTCGAATTCGGCCTGCCAGCGCGTATAGTGCGTTTTCTAATGAGGTGGGATCACCTGGCGCGTTAGGCCAAAGCCCTAGCGTTCGCGCATCGCCTCCTTGGCCTTGTTGATCGGCTTCATCAGATACTGAAGGATCGTCTTGCGCCCGGTCCTTACTTCCACCGTCGAAACCATGCCCGGCATGATCGCATATTCATGACCGTTCTTTGCGCGCAGCGTCGAACGCTGCGTTCGCACATAGACCCTGTAGTAGACCTGATCGCGATGGACCTCGTCCTGCAAGGTGTCGGGCGATATCCTGTCGACCGTTCCGGCCAGGCTTCCGTAGATCGATGGATCATAGGCCGTGATCTTGACCGTGGCGGGCTGACCGGGGCGGATGAAGGCGATGTCCCGTGGTGAGATGCGCGACTCTATCAGGAGCTGGTGCTCCAGCGGCACGATCTCCATCAGCGAGCCGCCCGGCTGGATAACGCCGCCGATGGTCGTAACTTCCAGGTTCTTCACGATCCCGCGCACCGGCGAATAAAGCACCGTGCGATCGAGCTGATCGCGGCGACCGCCGATCACTTGCGCTACCTGATCCAGTTCGGCGCGCGCCTTGGCATAATCAGCGCTGGCATCGATGACATACTGATTGCGCAACGAATCCAGCTTGGCCTGGATCTCGTTCTCCTGCCGGCGCAGCTGGATGATCTCCACCTGGTTCGCCGCACCCAGTTCCACCAGCGGCTCGGTCATGGCAAGCTGACGGCGCGTGAGGGCCAGCGACTGGCGCAGGCTGGCCGTTGCGACGTCCAGGTTCTGTCGGCGCGAGCGCATCAGCTCCATTTCGCGCGCCATCAGGCCCGGTGTAGCCTTGACCGTCGCCGGAAAATTCGGACTGCCGCCGTTGATCTCCGCTTCCAGCCGCGCCGCCGTGGCTTCCAGCGCCCGCGCCTTGGCTTCCGCCTCGCCCAGCATGGAACTGAAGCGCGCGCGGTCAAGCGTGGCCAGTTTCTGGTGCGGCTTCACTATATCGCCTTCGTGGACGAAGATGCCGTTGACGATGCCTCCTTCCAGGCTCTGGATGACTTGAGAGCGCGACGGCGGCGTGACCTTGCCGGGACCCACCGCCACTTCGTCGAGCACCCCGAAATAGCTCCAGACGAGGAAGGCCAGGATGCCCACGGAGAGGATCGGAATGATCCGCAGCCGCCCGACCGTGCGCAGCCAGCGGCTGTCTTCCTCTCCCCGAAGGCCTTCCAGCAGGCCGCTTCCGGCAGGTGCCTGGGAGACTCCGTTCATGCCTGTTTCTCCCGAATACCCGGTCCGGGGGCAGCCGGTCCGGCGAGAGTGCGAAGCACCTGCTCCTTGGGTCCGTCCAGCGCGATCCGGCCGGAATCGATGACGATCACGCGGTCTACCAGTTCCAGAAGCCCGGGCCGGTTGGTGGTCACGATCAATGTTCGGCCTCGCAACCATTGCCCGAGATTGGCGACCAGGGCCCGTTCGCTGATATCGTCCAGCGGCGCCGAGGGTTCGTCCAGCAGGAGGATATTGCTGTTGCGCAGCAGCGCGCGGGTGAGCAGCAGCGTCTGCCGCTGCCCCCCGGAAAGCCCCGCACCGCCCTCCTGAAGCAGAAGATCCAGGCCTTGCGGCTGGTTCTGGACAAGGGACAGCCCCCCGGTGACTGCCAGGGCGTGAAGTATCTGCTCGTCGCCGATCCCAGGCGCGCCGATCATCAGGTTTTCCCGGATCGTGCCCAGGAACAGTTGCGCGCCCTGGCCGAGGTAGGCGGTGTCTCTCCGGACATCGACGGGGTTGATCAGGGTAAGATTGGTGCCGTCCAGCAGAACTTCGCCGCTCGTGGGCCAGGCCAGCCCCGAAAGCAGCCGCAGCAGCGTGGACTTGCCGGCACCGATCCGCCCGAGCAGCGCAACGCGTTCTCCTGCCCGGATCGACAGCCGGTCGACCTTCAACGCCAGCGGCCCCTCGGGCTCGTAGGCATATGTCAGATCTTTCACTTCGTAGTAGCCATTCAGCGCCGGGCGGCGCAGCAGCCCGCGTTCGGGATCGTGATCGACCGGCTTTCCGAACAGGTCCTCCAGCCCGATCATCGCCACCCTGGCGTTCTGCCAGCGCGTGAAGATCTGGCCGAACGGCACGAACAGCACCAGTGCCCGGCTGGTGAGGATCGAGCAGGCGATCAGCGCGCCCATGGTCATGTTGCCTTCCATGACCTGGAATGCCCCCGCCACGACCACGGCGGTATAGGCAAGCTGTTGCAGCGTCTGGGTCCAGTTGACGAACAGCGCGGAGAGAAAACGCTGCTCGGCCCCGACGCGGGTTCCGGCCAGGGTCAGGCGTTCCCACAAGGACTGGAAGCGGGCTTCGGCCTGGGCGGACTTGATTTCATCGATGCGCTCGATCGATTCCACGAGAATGGCGTTCCGCAGCGCGCCTTCGCGCATACCCTCGGTCGCCAGTCGCGCCAGCGGGCGTTGCAGCAGCAGGCCGGGTAGCAGGATCAGCGCCGCAGCCCCGATCAGCACGAAGGTAAGCTGCCCGGCCAGGAAAGCGAACAAGACCAAGAACAGCAGGATGAACGGAAGGTCGATCATCGCCGAGACGGTGGTGGACGTCAGCATTTCGCGAATTTGCTCGACATCGCGCAGTTGCGAGATCAGCGCACCCGTCGATCGCGGCCGGGCATCATTGCGGATATCCAGGGCGCGGGCGAAGATGCGCGAGGAAATGGCCATGTCCGCCCGGCGGCCGATCCGGTCCACCAGTTGCACGCGCGCGGTGCGCAGCATCAGTTCCAGGAACAGTGCCATGCCCGTGCCAAGGGCCAGCACCCAAAGCGTCGGGATCGATTGCGCCGGAATTACGCGATCCCACACCTGCATCGCGAACAGCGAGGTGGCGAAAGTCAGGAGGTTGCCGAAGACCGATCCCAGCACCACTTCGCCATAGCCGCGCCGGTCGGCCATGATGATATCCCATAGCCACGAACGCGTCGGAGCCCGCAGGAATTCGTCCAGCCGCGCATCGCGAGAGCGGGTGGACAGGGGTTCCACGAAGCCAACCCGGCCGGTGAGGCGGGCCCGGAACGTTTCGAGCGGTATTTCCTTGGGAGCGTCGTGCCGCATTCCCGGCATCGAGACCCTGACGCTCTCCCCGTCTCGAGAATGAAGTATCGCCGCGTTCTGGTCGTTCAGTTCCACGATCGCCGGGAGCAGGATCTGCGGCACATCGTCTATCGCCATGTTCACGATCTGGAAGTCCAGGCCGGAAAGACGGGCGGCGTGGACCAGCGTCTTCTCCGCATCCAGCCCTTCGGACCAGTAGAGGCGGTTCGCCAGTTCCTGCGCGCCCACCGGCACGCCTTTCAAGGTGCCGAGGGCGGCGACCGCGGCGGTCCAGGGGGGCTGGACGATATCGGCACTGTCAGCCATCGATGTCTTCCTCTTCACGCAGACGGGCAGGCAGGCCGAGCGAGGGCCGCAAGGTGCCGCTGACGTTCTCGAACCGGACGCGCGCTTCCATGATGTCGTATTCCGCGACGATGCGGGCGCTGGCCGCGCGGTAGATTTCCAGCTGCGTGTTCAGCAGTTCGGTCAGCGTCCGTTTGCCCAGCTTGTATTCCTCGAAGAAGATGCGGCTGGCGGTGACGGCCTGCTCTTCCTGATGGGCATAGGCCGAAATCCGGGCTTTCCCCGCCCGGATTTCCTGCCGGGCGGAGAGCGCCCTGCCCCGTGCTTCGAGCACGGCAGCATCGCGCGTCGCTTCCGCCGCGCGCCGGTCTTCCTCGGCCGCTTCGATCAGATAGTGGTTGCCCCGGCGATAGAGGTCGCCGGTCACGGTCACCATGCCAGCGAAGGAATTGTCGCGCGTGTTGTAGGTATAGTTGTTGCGCGTATAGCCGAGCTGAAGGCCAAGCCGGGGATAGCGTTCCGCTTTGGCCTGGCCGATCTTGGCGGCGGCGGCCTGCTCGGCCTGTTCGGTGGCGACCACGGCGGGGAGCTTGTCATAGTCGGGCTCGTCATCGCCCGTCTCGAAGCGGGAGACTTGCGCGGCCGGGTCTTCGTAGCTCTGCGGCAGATCGCCGATCAGGTTGAGCAGGCCGGACTGGGCGACCGCAAGTGCAGTCTCTGCCTGGATCGCTTCGCCGCGCGCGCTTTCCACGCGCACGTCGGCCAAAAAGAGGTCCGACTTATCGGAAACGCCCGCGTTCACCCGTAGCCCGATCAGGTGGCGCAAGTGTTCGAGTTCCTCCACCTGCTTGCGCGCTTCGATCGAGAGCAGTTCGAAACGCTTGACCTGAAGGAAGGAAAGAGCGCCCTGCTCGGCGAGTTGATCGGCCACCGATTCCAGTTCGTACCGCCGCTGCCGCATGGTGGAACGGGCTGCGCCGATCTCTCCCTTCGAACGTCCGAAATCCCAGACCTGCTGTTGGAGATAGACGCTGGGACCGGCCATATTTTCATTCAATCCGGATGTATTTCTGCCGGACAGCATATTCGGGCCCAGGTTGGCCTGATAGGAAACCTGCGGATACCAGGCGGACTTTGCAGCGCCGAGGTCAGCCCGCCCCCTGGCCAGTGCAGCGTTCGCCCTCGAAACTTCGGGGTGACGCAGCAAGGTGAGCACCACCGCATCGGACAGGTCGAGCCGTGCCGGGACTTTCGGAACGTCTGTTTCCTCTCCTTCCAACGCCATGGTGGATGGCGGCACCGACGCGGGCGCAATGGGTTCAGGTCCCGCCGGAACGCCGGGCGAAGCCGCCGATCCTGTGCCGAGCGGCGGAAGTTCGCCCGAGGCGATCACCTCATTTCTGTTGTCCAGTTCCTCTGCGTGACATCGGCTTCCCACAATTCCCAGGACGGCTATTCCCGCCGCCCCGGCGACCTTCCACTCCGTAAACGCCATGCTCCCCTTTCATAACCAGATCGGTGGCAGCAACTTCGATCAGACGACGACCATCACCGGGTGATCCACGAAGATGTTGGTCGTGCCCAAAGAGTAGTGATTGTAAGCTTCTCCGTTGATGAGGGTCTGTCCCTGGAAGACCGCGCCCGTCATCGTGACGCTGTCGTTGGCATCGCCGTTGATCGTCAGCTGGTGGCTGCTTTCGGTAGCGCGGATGACGCCCGCTTCCGTCAAGTTGATGCGTCTTCCCGCATCGCCGATGCCCAAGTTGATCACCTCTATATTGCGGATGTTGGTGGCCGTTCCCAAGTCCAGCACTTGTCCGGTGCCGCTGTCGATAAGAAGTGTATCCGTTCCGGTTCCACCATCGATCAGCGTGTCCGCCGCGTCATAGACCAGGGTATCGTTCCCCGCGCCGCCGTTCAGCGTATCAGCACCGGCCCCGCCGCGCAGGAAGTCGTTGCCGTTCCCGCCGTTGAGCGTGTCGGCTCCGGCATGGCCATAGAGGCGATCGTTGCCCGCCGTTCCGTTCAGCGTATCGTTCCCCGTCCCGCCTTCGATCACATTGGGCGAACCGCTGGCGTTCAGCAGACTAAGGTCGAGCAGTGTTCCCGTGGACGAGGTGGAGGTGCGATCCGTCGTGTCGGTGGCTGTGATGCTGATCGAATTCAGGAGGTCCACGCCCAGCGTCGATACGTTCTGCTGGAAGTGTACCGTGTTCAGCAGTTCGTTGACCGCCAGGTTATCGACCGTGCCGCCGCCGATGGCGGTGATCGTCAGGGTCGAGGTCGGCGCGATGATACCCAGCAGCCCCGCCGTATTGCTGACGGAGATCTGCAGGCCCAGCTCCGCCGCGAGCGCCGTCGAGGCAGTCAGGGTATAGGCCCCCAGGCTCAGCGCTAATAGCGGCGCGTAGCGGACCTGCACGCTTCGCAGGTTGTTGTTGGGATCGACAGCCGTCAACGACTGGGTGTTGAGATCGATCAGGCTGAGCGCCTCGACGCCGATCAGCCCCAGCAGTGAAGTGCCGCTGGCCTGGACGATCGGCGCCTGCGCCGGGACGGCCGCTATGCTGACCGTCTGCGAGGCGCTGTTGCCGATGTTGCCGGCAGCATCCACCACGCGTGCCACCACGCTGTGGGAACCGACGCCCAGCGTTCCGGCGCCGTAGAACCAGGTCGCGCCCGAGGAACCGGCATTCACCCATGCGCCGCCGTCGATCTGCACCTGCACCTGTTCGCCGCTTCCGAGGGCAGCGCTCAACGTGCCGCCGATGGTCGGGGTGGTATCCTGAGTGCTCCAGTCACCCCGCGTGCCGGTGTCGGTGGTGAGCGTGGTGATGGCGATGGTCTGGGCCGGAGCCGCCGCATCGACGGCCAGCCCGTAAGTGTTGGACGAAGCGCTGGCATTGCCCGATGCGTCCACCGCCACGGCCGTGAAGCTGTGCGAGCCATTGGCGATCGCAGCGCCGGGCGTGAAGTTCCAGTTGCCCGACGCATTGGATGTCGTGCTGCCCAGCAGGACATTGCCGTCGTAGATCAGGACTACGGTATTGGCCGAGGCCGTTCCGGTGAGTTGCGGAGAAGTGTCGTTCGACAGGCCGCCGTTCGGAATGACTCCGGTGTTCTGGGGCACATCGTCCAAGATGCTGGTGATCACAGGCGCAGCCGGACCCGTGAGATCCACCGTTATGGCAAACCCGGCCGAGGGGGCGCCGGGGTTTCCGGCCGCATCCGTCGCAACGGCGGTGAAGGTGTAGGTGCCTTCTGTAAGAGCCGTGGCCGGGCTGAAACTCCAGTTGCCGGTGGCATCCACCTGGGTGGTGCCGATCGCGGTTCCATTGGCCAGGATGGTCAGGGTGGATCCTGCCTCGGCGGTTCCGCGAAGGAGCGGCACTGCGTCGTTGGTGGTGCCGCCGTTAGCGATGGGGCCCTGCACCGTGCCCACGTCGTCGGTCACGCTGGCGATCACCGGAGCACCCGGTCCGGTGGTATCGACGCGTACCGTATAGGCCGTGGATGCGGCGCCCTGGTTGCCGGTGGCATCCGTCGCGCGGACGGTGAAGCTGTGGTTGCCTTCGCCCAGCGCCGTGGCCGGCGTGAAGCTCCAGGCGCCGGTGGCATCCGCGGTGGTGGTGCCGATCTGCCCGCCATTGTCGTAGACGGTGATCAGCGCATTGGCTTCGGCGCTACCGCTGATCGTTGGCGTGCCGTCGTTGGTTGCGCCGCCACTCGCGACCAGCCCGGTTTGAGGATTGGTATCGTCGTTCGCGGCCGTAATCACCGGGGCGACCGGCGGGGTGGTGTCCACGGTGAAGGCATAAGGCGCGGACGTGCCGCTGACATTGCCTGCCGCGTCCCTGGCGGTGGCGGTGAAGCTGTGCGGTCCATCGGCCAGGGGCGAAAGCGGCGTGAACGTCCAGGCGCCGGCGCCGCTTGCCACTGCGGTGCCGAGCAGCGCGCCGTTGTTGTAGATGGAGACGGTGGAATTCGCCTCCGCCGTGCCGCTCAGGACCGGCAGGGGATCATCGGTCAGTCCATTGGCGACAATGGCGCCGGGCACGCCGACATCGTCCACTGCGCCGGTAATGGCCGGTGCGACGGGCGCGGCGATGTCCACCGTCAGGTTGACGGACGCGGAGGGCCCGCTCTGGTTGCCCACCGCATCGGTTGCGGTTGCGGTGAGGACATGGGGGCCGGGATCGAGCGGCGTAGTCGGCGTGAAGCTCCAGGCGCCGGAGCCATCGGCCGTTGTCGTTCCCAGCAGCGTCGTGCCGTCGAAGATCGAGACGGTGGTGTTCGGATCGGCGGTGCCGGACAGGGTCGGCTGAGTGTCGTCCGTCTGCGCGTTGGCGGCAAGACCGCCCTGCACCGTGCCGATATCGTCCGAGACCAGGGTGATCGCGGGCACGGCGGGAGGCTGGATATCGACATTGACGGTGAACGGACTGGATGCCGGGCCCGCCGTTCCGGCCGCGTTGGTGGCGACGGCGGTGAGGACATGCCCTCCCTGCCCCAGTACGGACGTGGTGATCGTCCATGCGCCGCTCGCGTCGCTGACGGTCGAGCCGACTACCGTCGCGCCTTCGTAAAGCGTGACCACAAGATTCGCGCCGGCCGTGCCGCTGACGGTGGGTTGGACGTCGTCCGTGGTGCCGCCGTTGACTATGGCGCCGAGGTTCGGCGCGGCGTCGTCGACTGCGCCAGTGATCGTCGGGGCCGTCGGCGTGACCGTGACGATGTTCAGCGTATAGGGCGCCGAGAGCTGGCTGACGTTACCGAAGGCATCGGTGGCGGTGACGGTAAAGCTGTGCAGCCCATCAGCCAGCGCGGTGGGCGGGGTGAAGCTCCACGCTCCGCCCGTCGCCGTCGTGCTGCCGAGCAGGGTCGTACCATCGTAGATCGAAACGGTCGAACCTGCCTCCGCGATTCCCGACAGGGTGGGCGTGTTGTCGTCGGTTCCGCCGCCGCTGGCGACACCGCCGACCAGCCCGCCTGCATTGTCGTCGGCGTTGGTGATCGCGGGATTGGCCGGAGCGGTAGTGTCGATCGCCGCCGTGGCCGAGAGCGAGGGATTGCCCGCCGCATCGCGCGCGATCACGGTCACCGTGTCGGCATCGGTGAACGGCTGCGTGGGCGTGTAGGTCCAGTTTCCGGCACCGTCCGCCAGCGTCGTGTCGGAGCCGCCGGGGAAGCTGATGACGATGGTGGCGTTCGCTTCCGCCGTGCCGGTCAGGACGGTCCCGTTGCCGGCATCGACCAGCGGGGTCGGCGGCGCCGTGAGGTCGACCGTGAAGGCCACGGCATTGCCGCTGATGCTCTCCACGTTGTTGGCCGTCGCGGTGGCGGTGAGGCTGTGCCCGCCCTCGGTCAGTGCCGTGGTCGGGATGAGACTCCATTCTCCGGTCGCGCTGCTGGTGGTGGTGCCGATGACGTTGATGCCATCGTAGACGGTGATGACGACGTTGGGGTCGGCGGTCCCGGAGATCACCGGCAGAATTTCATCGGTCGAGATGCCGTTGACGATCGGGCCGGTCACCAGCCCCTCGTCGTCGGCGATCGTGACGATGACCGGGATGTTCGGAGGCGTCGAGTTCGTGCCGTAATCGACCGCGCCCAATCCGGGATCGGAGGCGTTACCCGCCGCATCCGTGGCGATTGCCGTCAGCTGAGCGCCATCGTTCGGACGCGTGGGCAGGGTTATGCTCCACTGGCCCAGACTGTTGGCGGTGGTCGTGTAGCTGCCGCCGCCCGGAACGGTCAGCGTGATCGCCGCACCCGCTTCGCTGTCGCCCATCACGGTGATGCCGTCGCTGGTCATGATCGTGGGGGCATCGGGAGCGTCGGTGTCGATGGTTACCGTTTGGATACCGGAAAGGCTGCTCTCATTGCCGGCCGCATTGGTGGCGGAAACGGCGATGGTATGCGGACCGTCAGGCAGGTCGGCGGTGTTGAACGACCAGGCGCCGGTCGGTCCTGAGACCATCGTGTCCACCTCCACGCCGTCCACGTAGAGCGTGATCAGCACATCGGGATCGGCCGTGCCCGAGACGAGCGGGCTGGGATCGTTGGTGGCGCTGCCGCTGATGGGTGCTGCCGTCCCGCTCTCGTCGTTCTCGATCGCGGTGATGGTGGGTGCCGAGGGCGTGCCGGTGAGCACGGTGAAAGCCAGCGCCGCGCCACCGGTGCTGGTGTTTCCGGCCAGGTCGGTCGCGGTGACGGTGATGCTGTGCGGACCGCCGGAGAGCGGGTTATCGGGCGTTGCCGTCCAGTTCCCGGCCGGGTCTGCCTGCACGGTGGCGATCAGATCCAGGCCGTCATAAATCCGGACCGTCGCATTCGCCTCGGTGACGCCTGCGAACACCGGCAGGGTATCGTCGGTGGTGGAGCCGGACACGATGGCACCGGTAAAATCGCCCTGATCGTCCGTGGCGGTGAAACCCGGGGCGGTGGGGGCGGCAAGGTCCACGAGAACGGTGGTGGGCGTGGAGCCGTTCCCGGCAGCGTCGATCGCCGTGACCGCGATTGGCGTCAGGGCCGGATTGCTGCCCGGAATGGCATAACTCCACGCACCGGCGCCATCGACGGGGACCGTCACCGGCGTTCCGCCCAGACCGATCACGATGCTGACCGATCCATTCGGTTCGGCCGTTCCGGAGAGCGTGCCAGTGCCGTTGGTGGGGTTGACGAACGGCGAGGCTGGCGGTGACGCGTCGACGGTGAAGACGAACGGCGGCGACTGCACGCTGCTGTTGCCCGCCGCATTGGCGGCGCTCACGGTGATGCTCTGCGGCCCGTCTCCGCCAGTGGCGAGTTCATAGGACCACGCGCCGGTAGGCGAGGCGTTCGCGGTGCCGACGAAAACACCGTCGGCGTAGATCGAGACGACGGCATCGGGATCGGCCGTACCGACGAGAGTCGGCGTGACATCGTTCGTCAGCCCGCCGCTGGCAAACGGATCGGTATTGCCCGGCGCATTGTCGTTGGCCTCGGTGATCGTCGGCACGCCGGGGACCGAGGTATCGACGGTGATCGCATAGCCGTCAGAAAAGACGCTGGAATTGCCCGCGGGGTTGGTGGCGATGGCGGTGAAGGTGTGCGGCCCTCCGTCGAGAGCGCCGGTAAGGTCGAGGCTCCAGTCGCCGCTGCCGTTCGCCGTGGTCGTGCCCAGCAGGGTGCTGCCGTCGTAGACGCGCACCGTGGCGTTCGCACCGGCCGTGCCGACGATCGTCGGCAGGGTGTCATTGGTCAGCCCACCGTCAGCGACGTTGACCACGGGGCCGACATCGTCGGTGACGCCGGTGATGACGGGGGTGACGACCGGGCTGACGTCCACCGCGATATCGTAGGCGGCGGAGGCGGGGCCGGGATTGCCGAGCGGGTCCGTGGCGGTCGCGGTGAAGGAATGCGGCGTTGCGGTCAGCGCCGTCGTCAGCGGCAGGGTCCAGGCGCCGTCGCTTCCGGCCACCACCGTGCCGACAAGCACGCCGAAGTCGTAGACCCGGACGGTCGAGCCCGGCTCGGCGGTGCCGGCGAGTTCGGGCAGGACATCGTCGGTCGTGCCGCCGTTGGCGACCGTGCCGGTCAGCGAACCTTCGCTATCTATGATCCTGTCGATGCTGGGTGCCTGGGGCGGGGTACGGTCGATGATGATCGTATCCGTGCCCGAGACGTTCCCGGCGGCATCCACGGCAGTGGCGATGACGGTCGCGCCGTTGTCCAGCGTCGTGCCAGGCGTATAGGTCCAGACGCCGGCGCCATCGGCCTGGGTCGTGTCGTCGACCGTCCCGTCGCCATTCAGGTCGAGTTGGATCGTCGCGTTGCCCTCGGCCGTTCCGGTCAGGATCGCTCCCGCACTCGGCGCGATGATCGGCGCGAGCGGGGCAGTGGTGTCGACCGTCAGCGTGAACGTGCCCGAAAGCCCGCTGGTATTGCCGATGGCGTCGGTCGCCGTCGCGGTGAAGACATGGGGGCCTTCCGAAAGCGCCAGGGTGGGCGAGAACGTCCAACTCCCCGCCCCGTCCACGGTCGCGAGCCCCGCCGCCACACCGTTGTCGAACACCGTCACCGTGCTGCCGACAGCGACCGTGCCGCTGAGCAGCGGATGGACGTCATCCGTGGCCGCGCCATCTCCGAGCGTGGCCAGCGGCCCGACATCGTCGGTAGCGGACAGGATGGCAGGCGGCGGCGGCGGCGTGGTCGAGACCGTAAGCTGGAACGGCGCCGAGACCGCGCTGGGAACGCCCGCCGCGCTGGTGACGCTGGCGGTGAAGTTGTAGGTGGCATTGCCCAGCGCGGCCGCTGGGGTGAAAGTCCATACGCCGAACGGGTCCGCCGTCACCGTTGCCGCGAAGGCGCCGTTCTGGAGGATCGTGACCACCGCGTTCGGATCGGCCGTGCCGGTCAGGACCGGCCGCGTGTCGTCCGTAGTCGTGCCACCGGCGAAATTGCCCTGCACCGAGCCGGTGTCATCGAAGCCCGATGTGAAGACCGGTGTCGTTGGTACCGCGCTGTCCACCGAAAGGAGGAACGGCTCGGACGGCGTGCCTGCATTGCCCGCCGCATCGGTGGCGAGGAAAACGATGCTGTTGCTGCCTTGGGGCAAGGCCCCCGGCGGCGTGAAAGTCCAGGCGCCGCTACCATCGGCACCCGTGGTTCCCAGCAGGGTGCCGTTGCTGAAGACCGAGATGGTGGCATTGGGCTCCGCCGTGCCGGTGAAGGTCGGCTGCGTATCGTCCGTGACGCTGCCGGTGACGAGCGGATCGCGTACCGCGCCGACATCGTCCGTAACCGTTCCCAGTATCGGCGCCGCCGGTCCGGCATTGTCGACCACCAGCGTAAAGCTGGCCGGATCGCTCTCGTTGCCGACCGCATCGGTAGCGGTGATGGTGAGCGTGTGGCTCCCCTGCCCCAACGGCGCCGTGGGGGTCACCGTCCAGGCGCCGGTTCCGTTCGCCTGGGCCGTGCCGATCACGGTGGCGCCTTCGTAGAGGGTTATCACCGCGTTGGGTTCGGACGTGCCGGTGAAGGTCGGCTGCCCGTCGTCGGTCGAGCCACCGTCCACGATCGGATCGCGGATGGCGCCGATGTCGTCAGCGACAGGCCCGAGCGTCGGTATGGGCGGCGCTGCGGCATCCACGGTGCCCGTCGCGGCTCCGGACGTGTTGCCGGCAGCATCGGTGGCCGTGGCCGCTATGGGCCCCGTTCCAAGCGGCAGCAGCGGCGTATAGGTCCAGACACCGGAGGCGTCGGCCTGGGTGCTCGTCTCGAACACGCCATCGTTGTTCAGATCGAGATTGACGGTCGCATTGGCCTCCGCCGTGCCGCTGATGGTCACGCCGTTGGAGGGGTTGACCACCGGCGCCGGAGGCGGCGCGGTATCGACGATGAGATCGAACGCGGGAGAGGGCTGGCTCTCGTTGCCGATCGCATCGGTGGTCGTGACTGTCAGGCTGTGGGGGCCATCGAGAAGGGGCGCGGGAGGCGCGAAAGTCCAGATTCCCAAGGCACTGGCGCTGGTCGTGCCGAGCAGCACGCCGTTGTCATAGACCGAGACGAGGACGTTAGGCTCCGCCGATCCCGTCAACGTCGGCTGCGTATCGTTGGTGGATCCACCGCTGGCGACGACACCCTGTCCGGGGGCGGCATCGTCCGTCACCAGGCCCAGGACGGGGATCGGCGGCGGGGTGGAATCGATGCTGTCGTCCACTGCAACGGTGGCCGGGGCCGTGGCATTGCCGGCCGCATCGACCGCAACCACGCTGACGGTCGTACCGTCCGGCAGGGGGCTAGCAAAAGTGACGCTCCACCAGCCGCTCGCATTGGCTGTGGCGGTCTGGTCGGGCGTGCCGTCGCCGTTGGTATCGACCAGCACGGTCGCGCCGGCTTCGGTCGTCCCGGTTAGCGTGATGCCGTCGGTCGGGTTGAGCGTGAGGGTCGCGGGCGCCGCAAGGTCGACGATGACGCCGTACGTCACCGAGGGGCCACTGACGTTGCCGGTTTCATCGGTGGCGGTGACCGCGAACTCATGGGGGCCTTCCGCCAGCGCGGCGGTGGTGAGGGTCCAGTTGCCCGAGGGATCGGCTGTCAGCGTACCGATCAGGGTGGCGCCGTCGTAGATATTGACGGTGGAGCCCGGCTCGGCCGTACCGTTGATCGTGAGCGTCGCATCGTTGGTCACGCCGCCGCGCGCGACCACCCCCGTGCCGGCTTCCACATTGTCCACGATCTCCGTGATGCCCGGAGCGAGCGGTACGCTGGCGTCCACCGCGACGGTTGCCGGCGGCGAAGCATTGCCGGCTGCGTCGGTCGCCGTCACCCAGATCACGGTGCCGTCGGGCACGGCGCTGCCGGGTATGAAGGTCCAATTGCCCGAACCGTCGACTTGCGCGAAACCGTCGGGAACACCGTCTCCGGTCGTGTCGATGCCTACGGTGGAGCCCACTTCGGCGGTGCCGGAGATCATCGTCCCATCGGTAGCGCGTACGGTGGGTGCGGCGGGCGCGCTCGTGTCCACCGTGAAGGCGAAGGGCGCGGAGGCCGCGCCGCGATTGCCCTGCGCATCGATCGCCACGAAGGTAAGCCTATGGGCACCCTCGCCCAGCGGGGTCGCGGGCGTGAAGGTCCAACTGCCGTTCGCGGCGACCGTGGCCGTTCCGATAAGGCTATCGTTATCGAAGACCTCGACGGTCGAGCCCGGCTCGGTGGTGCCGCCGAAGGTCGGCGTCGTGTCGTTGGTGGCGCCATCCGGAAGGAGCGGCGCGACCACCGGATCGGAATCGTCGCTAGCGCCCGACACCACGGGGGGAACCGGCGGCGTGGTGTCGATCGCGGAATCAACCGTGGCGTTTCCGGCTCCGGAGACGTTGCCGGCCGCGTCGGTGGCGGTGGCGCCGACCACCGTGCCGTCACTCAGCGGTGTTGGCAGAGTGACACTCCAGGTGCCGTCTTCCCGCACGGTGGTCGTAGCGTCGGCCACGCCGTCGCCATCGGTATCCACGCCGATGGTGGCGCCCGCTTCCGCCGTGCCGGAGATCGTCGTGCCGTCGGTGGGATCGAGCACTGGCGCGGCAGGGGCGGCCGTATCGATCGAGAAGTCATAGGCCGGCGAGGCAGCACCGGGATTGCCCGCCGCGTCGGTAGCCACGAACGTCAGACTGTGCGGCCCCTCGCCCAGCGGCGCGGCAGGGGTAAAGGTCCAGGTTCCATCCGGGCCGACCGGGGCCGTGCCGATCTGCGTCCCGTTATCGAAGATCGTTACGGTGGAACCGGCTTCCGCCGTGCCGCCGAATGTCGGCGTCGTGTCGTTGGTGGACCCGCCCTGGGCAAGGCCATCGGTCACCACCGGCGGTGCCGGAGGGATGGTGTCGGTCACCACGGTCACGCTGCCCGCCCCGGAAATATTGCCGGCCGCGTCGGTAGCGGTGGCAGTGACCACCGTACCATTGCCCAGCGCCGCCGGAAGAGTGACGCTCCAGGTTCCATCGGCGCCCGCCGTGGTGGTCTGATCGGCCACGCCGTCGCCATTGGTGTCCACGCCGATCACGGCGCCCGCTTCCGCCGTGCCGGAGATGGTGGTCCCGTCGGTCGTATCCAGCACCGGAGCGGCAGGTGCGCCGGTATCGATGGTCAGCCCGAAGGGCGCCGAGGCCGGGCCCTGGTTTCCGGCTGCGTCGGTCGCGGTGAAGGTCAGGCTATGCGCGCCATCGCCCAGCGGCGTCGCGGGCGTGAAGGTCCAGGCGCCGTTGGCCCCCGCCGTGGCCGTGCCGATCCGGGTGCCGTTGTCGAACACCGTGATCGTGGCCCCCGCCTCTGCGGTGCCGCTGAAGGTGGGCGTCGCATCGTTGGTCGAACCGCCGGAAACGATCGCTCCCGTTACCGGAGCCGCGTCGTCGCTCGCGCCGTTTACCACCGGCGCGGTGGGCGCCGTGGTATCAGGTGGCGGATTGGTGCCGGGA
>NZ_JBJDRF010000031.1:0-65272 GCF_044987305.1 Novosphingobium sp. ZW T3_23 | reverse complement strand
AAAAGGGACAAGCCTCGCGGCAGACGGATGCACCTCGCGTTTCTCAACCGTTTGCATCCACTGGCGCGATCGACCAGGTTCGCTCGAACCTGACGTTTGTTGATGTACTAGCGCATGTCTGGGTTTGAGTCGCCAGCTGCCGGAACAACGAACCGTCTGCACCTGGGGACCGAGAATTGGGCCCTGAGCGGACGAGAATGGACCGCGCAAAAGCCGTGAATTTTCACGTGGAATTGAAACGCCTCCCATTGAAGAATGAAATTCTGTTCCTACATAAAGGCAATCGCTGGCAGACAAAATTAAGCACCGGCGGCTGAGAGACTATAGTGCTCCCGCTTAATAGAAGGGAGCGTTGCCATGGATCTCAATCACCAGTACTTCGAGCACCAATTATCGCTAATGCGTGCAGGCGCTGCCAGAACGCGTCTTGCAAAAACGCGGCACCTCGCCGCGGCCGGGGTCACGGCGAACCGGATCAGCAACCATCAATCCGGCATTGGAGCAGACGCAGCGGACGGCTGGAGCAGAAGCTCGTACAACGTTGATTTTTGGATTGATCGCGATCTCAGAATCGCATCATGAGCCGTCTGCTTAATATCGATCTCCCTCAGGCAGACGTCGAGCGGCAATGCGCCGAGCACAACGTTTCAGTCAGTGTAATCGAACCTCTCCCGGGCGGCGGCACTCATCTTGTCTGCGTCAGGCCGGAAGGGGCCGAGGAGATGCGTCAGCTTTTCTCGGAAAAGCTGATCGCCGGCATCGTCCAGCGTTACCCCTTTTATCGCGCGCGAGGGCCTTGGTGATGACGAACAGGACCCTTTCCGGCGCTTTTCCGTGGCCCTTGCGGAGTTTGATTTGCCATGATCCATCCTGCGCTGCGATTCTCTGTCAGCTCCAACGGCGACCAATGGTATCTGGCCCGCGGAGATGGCCCTGACAAAACCACTGTGGTGCATGAAGCGAACCGCTCATCAGGCGGCGCCGTCACGAGCACTTCGATCGAGGACTTCCTGCGTGTCAATCTGGAAGCGCCTGAACGGCAGGACTTCGTGAGGCTGGTCGCTGATTTACTCGGCAGCGCGCTTGATGACCGCAATGCGCGCAAGGATGTTCTGCTGATACAGCTTCGGGATGCAACCGAAGAAGACGCGGCGAATGCCTTGCTGGGCGCAAAAGTGCAGTTGCCGCTGACGACGCCTTACGAAGCCTTGGAGTTTTTCAACTGCATGGTGGATGTGGCGACGGGGCAACGCGCCATTGAGGTAGGGGAAGATGCCCACCGCATCCGTCCCGGTTTCGGCAGCACTCACGGGTAGCCGCGGGAAGCTGGATACCACAGAATCCGGGAGACTTTGACATCGCCACAGACGGATGATTGCTGCACATTCTGTTCCAATTCAATGTGTATCCATCATTAGCAGGCCTGACTAGCCACCTAACCTCTCGGGTGTCCGTTCCGAGAATGCAGTTTTGCACTCAACGGCGACGAGAATGAGCGCTCAGTGGACCGGAAGCCGTTCGCCGGACGAAGGACCGGTTCCGGCGTGAGTGGACATTCCAGCACCTGTACCGGGACGACCAAGTCTGGTCGTTTCCGCGCACAGGTTGGTCTTGATCGTGGCCCCCACCTCGAGCTTCGCCAAGTCGAAGATGGCGAAGCCAATCCACTACACCAGTCCGGCCGGCAGTTGCGCGTCAATGTCCCAGCAGCTGCGCCGCCTCGGCGATCCCGAACCGGACGTCGAGCCCCTGCGTTTTTTCAGGCAGGAACGCCTTGCATCGCAATTGCTCGATCATCTTCTCACCCGCATAGGAAAGATCGGCGAACTACCACGGGGCTGACATCGGATCGGCCACGGCAGGCTCCATTGAAGATTTATGGGATCCAAACCGCACAAAATCTTCAATGGAGCAGCGTATGCCCCCGAAAATCGTCAATTTGCGTCCGTATCCTCGACGATCTTCCATCCCATCTTCGCGGCCTGCGCGCGCATCATCGCCGCCTTGTCCCAATCCAGCGAGACCTCGCCGCCAGGTGCGAGAGGGGCGGTGACGACGGCCTTCACGGTGCCATCGAGCTGCGGTGTTAGTTCCACGCGCGCCCCGCCCAGCTTGGCGGCGACCATAGCGCCCGCTGCATAGACCTTGACGGGTTCCACACTGGTCAGGGTGTCGCCGAAATAAATACGCTGGCTGAAGGCGATCATTTCGCCCTCGCGACCTTCATAGACGAAATCGGAGCGTAAAGGCTGCGCGAAGGCGAGGTCGTCTTGGCGCTCAATCGGCGGGGGGCCGTCGTTTGAGGAGGTCGTGGCGTCGTAGCGGACGGCGGAAACCCCGAATGCGGGCTGCAACTGGTTGATGATGGTGTACGTGCCCATCTGGCTATGTGGAATGCAGGCGGCCGACCAGCCCTCGCGGCCTATCGTCCCCGGCTTCGTCTTCACGGGCTTGGCGGGCGCCGCTTCCTGAATGGGGGCGCACCAGGTCAGCTGGAGCGCGTAGTTGCGCATCTCGTCCTCGTCGACCGCGTGCCCCTGTGGCATGCCGTTGATGGTGCGGGTCAGCTGGGACCGCGCCGGGAAGCCATAAACCACCGTCCCGGCGCGCAGCGAGCGCTTGCCGAACAAGGTGGCGATGGTCACCTCCTGTGTGAGCCGGCCCTTATAAGCGTGATGGAAGGGTATCGACGCGAGCACGTCCCCGCTGGCAAGCGTTCCAGCCCGCAGGCTGCCGCCCGCGTCCGCCATCAGGCTGGGATAGGGAAACGCTTTCGCCGCCAGAAGCTGCGCCTGCTTCGGCGTGTGGCCGACGCGCATGTCTACCAGCGTGGCGCCTTCCAGCCTGTAGAGGGCGGACGCAGCAGCCGAGCCCACCATCTGCAGGCGGGGAACGGCTTTCGGCCCGACGGTATAGGTGAACGGGCCGATCTGCGACACGTAGCCGCCGGTCGGAGCCGATGTCTGCGCTGACGCATCAAGCCGCACGCCGCGGCGGCAGAAGGCGAAGCTGCTGTCCTTGTCATGCCAGGCGAAGCCGGAAGCGTTGACCGGCACGTTACGGTCTTCCAGCGATGCCGCGACATAGCGCGGATAGTCGTAGTCCTTGGCGCAGTTGCGCAGTTCCATACGGATCGTCGGCCTCTCGCCGTCCGGCACCAGGGTATACGGCTGGGGCACGGGAAGCGGCTCTGCAGCCCGGATCATCGTGACATGATAGGGCTTGCGCCCGCGCTCGGCCATGCCGTCGGCGACTTTCTCGAACTTGCCGTCGCCGTCCGCATCGATGAGGCAGAACGGCGCGGATCGTTCGCCCACAACACCGCAGAAGTATAGCGGCCCGCCATCAAGGTGCAGCTCATTCGACTGCAACCGGGTGATGCCGCCACCGGGGAAAGCTCGCCAGAGCAGTAGGGGCGTGTTCCCGTCCGGCCCGGTCCGCAGCATAGCTGCTTGGAGCGGCCGCACGGTGAAGCGCGCCAGCAGCGTATTAGCCGGCTTGTCGCCCTTGGCCCACAGCATGTCGGTCGTCTCGGCTTGATCGACCTCGCCCAGCACGAACGGCACGTCGACGATCGTCGCCCCGTCCAGCGGGCTGCCGGTTACGGTGATCGCAGGCTCGGCTTCGGCGGTTTCGGGAGCTTCTACATTATTCTGCAAGGTGTCGTTCGCGATCCGACTTACCGCGAAGCCATCCTGGCTTCGCGCTGCTTCCAGGCCGCTCCCTGAAAGCAGCAGGCGCAGCGCCTCCTCCAAAGTGTACTGCCCGCGCAGAGCGGGAGCGCGCCTCGCGGCGACGCTCCCGTCATCCGCAAGGACCGTCCGGCCCGAGAGCAGCGCCAGAGCCCGTAGCGAATCTGCCAGGCGCTGCTCCGGAAGATCGATGGAAAGTCGCGCAGTTTGCTGCGCGTGTGCGACCGTCGGGCCAATCAGAACTCCGGTCAGCGACGTCGTCGCCAACCACAGCGTAATGCCATATCCCGTCTTTTTCATTTTTCTGCCGTTTCACCCCTGCGCCGAACGCCGGCGGGTCAAGGATAGAGACGGCAGTAGGGTTGACGGTCCCCCCACATTTTTTTGAAAAAGAAAAAGCTGGGATCAGATCGGCGGCGAGAGCCTGATCTGATCACGGTGGGAGCGGTCAATGCGCAGGTTGTACATCCTGGCAATGACTTCGGCGAAAATGCCCGGCTCGCTTACACGGAAGGCTCCGCTAATAGGACGGCGGCCAAGACCGTTACCAGCCAGTACAAGTTTGGTGCGATTATAGCGATTAAGAGCTTCGATCGCATCATCGAGCTGAGTACCGTCGAGAGCGAGCATTCCGGAAGGCCAACCCGCGTGGGAATGGGACGCGGCAATCCGGCCGTTTGCGAACTCTATTCCCTCACCCGAGGACAGCTTGAGCTCTGACATCTCACCCACGTCGCGTGTGACAGCGATCGCCTCCGCCGGCGCGGTAATCTGCAAGCGCTCACCAACGTTGGCGGCATCGAACACGGGCCCATCGACACGAAGGCTTACCTGCAGAGTGGCAACGACGAATTGATGCCCACTCGCTGCGCCATTAACGCGTACCCGGCCCCTCACTAGGAAAAGGCGCTGTTCCCCGCGGCTGCCGCCAACCTTCACCTCGGTGTCGGTATCAAGCGTGATGGAGGGCCCATCCGCGAGGCGAAAAGTTCTGATCTCACCGAGGCCGGTCTTGTACGTTGCTGCGGATGCCGGCGTGATAAGTTCGGGAATGTAAGGATTGGACGCGAGCGCGATAGCGGCGAAACAGGCCAGGGCGATGGAAGCAGCCACGCCGACAGCTATATGCGTACTGCGACGCATGTAGAAGGGCGCGCGCCCCAGCCTCTCCGAGCCGATCCCGAACGGGCGCATTTCGCTGCGCTTAAACTCGGGCAAACCTCCCCAGACTCGTTCGGCTTCATCGAAAGCTTCGCGGTGCCGCGGATCAGCTTCCAGCCAGGCGGCGAGCTTGTCCTCGATCCCCGGCTCTCCGGCGTTTCGCCTGAAAAGCCAGTTTGACGCCTCTCCGTGAAATTGATCGGCAAGCGAGTACCCCTCGCTATCCGTCATGGCCGCAAATGCCGGCCGAGGTGCTTGATCGCCTTGCCCATGTGCTTCTCCACCCCTTTCACGCTCAGGCCCGTTTGCTTGGCGATTTCGGCATGACTAAAGCCATCGACACGGCATGCCAGAAAAATCTGACGCGTCAGCGGTTTCAGGCGGGTTAGCGCATCCTCGATGCGGCGCAGTCGGTCGCGTGCCTCGAGCATAGCAATCGGATCGCCATCCGCCAGGACCACCTCTTCAATAGGCACGTGCTTGTCCTGTCCGCGTCGGACCACGACACGCGCTCTGTCGACCAGTTGGTTCTGGGCGCATTGCCGCAGATATGGGCCGGGCTTTTCGAGAGTTTCGGCATTACCCCGTGCTACGAACCGGGCGAATACCTGCTGTACGATATCTTCTGCATCGTCGAAGCCCGCCTTGCGCGCAACGAAGCCGACAAGTCTGGTGCGTTCACGGCGATAGAGTTTCTCGAGAGCGGCAGTCTCCCCGCTTGGACGATCGTGATCGGGCGGAAGCGGGTCGGACTCATCGATCCCGGCGCGCGCCAGACTCAGTCCAAAGCGCATCGGTTACATCCAGTGTCTGAAAAAATGACCAGCAACCCCATGTGCACGGCTCTCCTCGATTACGAGGCAGAACCGGCTACGACCGGGTGGTGAGAACGCACAAGAGCACGCGTCAACGCCTTTAGCCGCAAGCAGCCTGGACAGAGCGCTAACTACCCGGTCACGTCAGCCGAATACACGACGACGCAAAGGAAACTGTTTCTCTTGCGAGGTTCTCACGCCTCGGCATTGCTCACATCGTGCAACGCTTGGGAAAAGGTAATGAACTCTCGACAGTCTGCAAGCGTAAATTCGCTTTCCGCAGAACCGTGCCGGAAATAGCACAGCTTGGCCGCACCTTACGGATTTAACTCTGCCGATGCGCGAAACTCGCTTTCTTCTTCACGAAGAGCCCTGACGGATTCATCAGCACAGCTTGCTTTCCGCGCCCTTGTGTATTGCGGAAAGCCCGAATGACGCGTCAAATGTGCTCGACCCACAAAGGACATCGCGCCTGCGTTTCAGCTGCGGCACCGCGATTTACATACTTTGTGTTATCAGTCCAGGCGACTGTAGGCGCAATTTAGAAATGTCCCACCCCGCAAGATAGAGATGTCCCATCACGATGGGCGCTCGTGGGATGCGATGGCATGCTCATCCTCCGCTGTGGAGCGGTTTGCGCTTATGACGTTGCTGGCAATGAGCCATGGCGAACAATCGAAATTTTATACACTGATGCTCTTGGTGGGGCATGGCGCGAGGGACGGGTCTGCATGGAGCGTTGATCAAAAATTTAATCAAACAGTCCCAGACGACGATTTGGATGGGCAATGAAAAGTTGGCGAGCTATGCCCCCTTCGTTGCCAGTTTCAACGATCTCGCCTTCCATGTCCCTCAGTCGGATTCAGAATACGGAAAGTACTCACTTCTTGGTGTCGCTACTGGAAATCGCTATCCCGTCGCCACCTTTCCCCGTTTTGATATTTCGCAGCACTTCACCTTTAACCAGATCTACTTCGACAACCCGGTCGGCACCCGTTTCTGCGACATAGACTTTGGAACTATCTGGAGCGAAAGCAACCGTCACCTGAACAGCCTCCCGCATGCCGCTTACTACGATGGATCGAAGCGGGACATTCGTACGAGCATCGAAGACACTGAGCGTACCGGCACCGATGTTCGATGTGACTATCATTTTGCCATTGGGGCTTCCAACGACCCTGATCGGCACAGGGTCGGTCGAAAGCATATTCACGATCTCGCCAGACTGTATATCGACTATTCGGACCTTGGGCGCTGAGTTGTCTCCAACCCAAAGCCGCTTTCCGTCGGCTGAGACCGCCAATCCTTCGGGCTTTCCCCCCACCTGGATATCCTTGATCTTTCGGAGCCTGAAAAGATCGACAACGGAAATCGTGCCCGCCGCAACATTGGTAGCATAGGCGATTTTCCGGTTCGGAGACAGGGCGACCATATGGGTTCCCGGCTGTCCCAGCGCGATAGCCTCAAACGTACCCTTCGGAACATCGACGACGACGAGACTGCGACTCTTTTCGGCGGCGAGAACTAGTTTGCGCGTATCAATCCAAGCGATCCCATGCAGCGCTCGGTTCGGATCGATATCGATTCGGGCCGTTAGCCTTGCAGACTTCACATCGAAGACGTCCACGGTCGAACCGCCATAGGCCGCAACGGCGACGCTTTTTCCATCCGGAGAAAGCGCTGCTTCGTGCGGAGACGGCCCTGTTGCGACGCGGGATTTCTCCCGGCCTGACGGGAGATCGATGAAGCTGACCGTGTTTTCGCCCTTGTTGACGACAATCAGCGTCTGGCTATTTACAGACACAGACCTAGCATCGCACACTTCGGAAAAAGCGAAAGCTGCCATGCAGAAGGCAAATTGAACGCCCAAGCTCCATCGCATATCTTGTCTCCGCAAGATAGCGGGCCCCCAGCCCTGGAGGGAGGAGGCCCTGCCTGTTTTACTTCTTTTTGATCTTCGAAAGATCCGCGTCGATCTTGGCCAGAACTTCGTCTGTCACGCTGTCCGCGGAATAGGACTGGATCTGCTTCAGCGTCATTCCCCGCGCCATCTCGATCTGGGGATTGCCGACCAGATCGGGCAAATGCTTGACGATAACCACCTTGGTTTCAGGGTTGTCGAGCAGATCGCCGATGGTGGAGTTATCGGTAGTGTAAGCCGGTGCCGTTGCTGCCGCCTCTGCGGCAGCGGATGTCGCTATAATCGGCGAAACGGCACAGGTCGAAGCGAGTAAAACCCCTGCGCTCATGAGTTGACGAAGCATTGACATATTCTCTCCCTTCTTATTCGTGAGCCTTCTTCGGGTGGCAGCTCGCGCCCCTGCGTCGATCGCACCGATTTTTATGCATCATTGCATCTCATAAATTAAGCCATGCTCCATCAAGCTGGAAGCATGGGCGTATTATTGAATTCGCGGCCCATTCCACGCTATCCTTGCGGTTTATCCATTCGAACCAGAATGATCCCTTTTGGCGCTGAGCACCCGCACAGTTTTTGTGGACATAATGCGCGACACACTATAGCACAACAGATAACTTGGAGCAGGAAGCATCCGAGGAAAACAGGGGAGGGTTCATGATTGCATCTCGTGCATTCGTGGTCGGGGGAACGAGTCTTTTCGTCTTGGCCAATTCCGGTTCCGCTTTCGCTCAAGATATGTCGCCGCCTGCCGACGAAGTCAGGATCGAGGATGTCATCATCGTCGAGGCGAGGCGCCGCGGGGAAAACCTTCAGGACGTTCCGCTGGTCGTCAACGCCGTGACATCGGATCAGATAGACAAGCTGAACATCCGGGACTTTCGCGACATCACCGGCGTCGTTCCTGGCCTTGCCCTGGTGTCGAACGCCAATGGCATCGGTTCAAGTTCGTCAATGCGCGGCGTCAACCACGACGTCAACGTCAGCGGCAACAATGGAACCATACAGTATTACTACAATGACGCACCAGTATCGTCCAACCTGGTACTTCAGGCAATGTACGATATCGGGCAGATAGAAGTTCTGCGCGGCCCTCAAGGCACGCTCCGGGGGAAGGCCACGCCCTCGGGCTCGATCACCGTCGGCCTACGTAAGCCCGAACTCTCGCAGCCAGGCGCGAATGTCAGCGGCTCGGCCGGCTCGGCTTCGGCAAAGAACCTCCAGGCCGCACTAAATGTGCCGATCATCTCCGAGAAGCTCGGAGTGCGCATTGCTGGCCTATACGACTACAACCGCGGAAATCGTGTCCGAAGCATCAACAACGACCTCGATCCCTTCAGGCGCACGCGCTCTATTCGGGCAAGCGTCCTGGCAGAACCGACGGACTTCCTGAAGCTGGGCTTTATCTATCAGGCGTTGCAGGCCGAGGCGCGGCAATACGACCAGATGGAATCGACCGCTCTCTTCGATCCCTCGTCCATCCCCTCCTCCAACGCGCAAAACTACGGAACCATAACGCTGAAGGACCGCCTTTCGGTCATGGCACGGCCCCGCAGCGTATCTCAATTGTTCAAGTTCTATGGCTGGGATGCTGAAATCGATGTGCTCGGACAAAGCCTGATCTATGTTGGATCGCGGCAAACCTCGCAGTTCCACGCCATCACCCCGGCCGACACGGCGAACTTCTTCCCCAGCCTGGCCCCGAACCAGGAGACCTGGACGGCTTCGCGTGGAACGACACACGAAATCCGGCTGCAGAACCAGGCCCGCGTCGCAGGGATGTTCGACTATGTCGTCGGTTACTTCCGGAACAAGGGCTCGTCCGACACCATCAACTACAGCCCGTCGGTCCTGCGATTCTACGGCCGCATCGCGCCGGGGATCACTTTCCCGCTACCCGTGCCGCCCTCGGTCAACAATACCTCGATCTATCTTCCTCCTGCAGGCGAAACGGAAAGTTCGTTCTTCGGAAACCTGACGGTGCATCTTGGCGAGGCTACGGAAATCGCAGGAGGTCTGCGCAGGATCAAGTACGTCAACGACGCCGAGGGGCTCTACATCGGCTGTACCCCGGCAACCTACGCGGCCGGTTCATGCATCCAGACGCCGGGCACAGAGAACGATGCGCGTGTCAACCAGACCATCTACAACGCCACGGTCCGCCATCGGTTCTCGGACGACTTCATGGTCTATGCCGCGACCGGCTCGTCATGGAGGCCGCCGGTCAGGGCGATCGGCGACTTCTCGGTTTCCTATTCCCCGAACGAGATCGCGCACACCGCCTTCGGATCGGAAACGTCCAAGTCCTACGAGCTCGGCTTCAAATCGGACTGGTTCGACAAGAGCCTGCTGTTCAACGTCACCGCCTACCATCAGAAGTTCAAGAACTATCCCTATCGCGCGGGGACCGGCATCTATTTCGTCAATGTCGATGCCACCGGAGCGCTGACGCGCGGTCAGTTCAACTTCATCAGCGCGGTGCCGGTGACGGTGAACGGCATCGAAGGCGAACTTTCGTTCCGTCCGTCCAGCCGGTTCAACCTTTCCGCGACGCTCAACTACTCGAAGAGCATGATCGGCAATGCCCTGGTGGCCTGTACCGATGCCCTGAACAATGCGACCGGAACCGTGGGATCGGACGGATTGCCGGATATCGTGGTGCCCACCCTGGCCCAGCTTCAGGCAGCCTATGGCGGTGAACACCTCGCCGAATGCCCCTCGACCCGCGGATCGGCGACGTTCCTGCCACCCTGGAGCGGTTCCGCCCAAGCCGAATACGCCCTTCCCCTGAGCGGATGGGCCGATGGATATCTGCGAGGCCTGCTCGCCTGGCGTGGGAAGACCAGGAACGATCCGGACAACCCGTTTGACGACGTCGGAAGCTACGGCCTGCTCAATCTCTATGCGGGCCTCCGCGATCCGAACGGGAGTTGGGAACTCTCATTCTACGGCAAGAACATCACCAATCTGACCAAGCTGGTGTCCCGCGACAGTAGCCCGCTCAGTACCGGGACAGTGGATATCCTGCTTGGAGCGCCCACTTTCACCACCCCGGTCGGCACCGCCTCTTCGACCTTCACCAGCCGCTACACCAATGTGACCGTAACGCCCGCCCGCGAGTTCGGCGTAAACTTGCGCGTGGCCTTTGGCTCGCGATGACGCTCCAGCGCACGCCGGTCATGCCGGCGTGCGCTACAGGATTTTTGATAATCGGTGATGAGGAAAGCATGCAATTCGACCGAAGAACGCTGATCTCGGGACTCACGCTTTCGGCCTGCGCGGCAATGCTGCCCAAGTCGCTATCCGCGGCCGTCCGCTCGGGATTCTTCCAGCGCCGGCGGCTGCCCGTTGGCATCCAGCTCTACATGCTCGGCCCGGAAGTCGCCAAGGACCTCGATGCGACGTTCACGCGACTGGCCGCCATCGGCTTTCGCGAGATCGAGCTACCCGGTCTTTACGGACGAAAGCCCGCCGAACTCTCCCAAGCCGCCGCGCGGGCGGGGCTGCAGATCGCCAGCCTTCACCTGCCGCTTGTCCAAGGCACCGGCCTGAGCGGCCTTTCGCTGGGAAGCGAGCCTGGCCGGATCGCCGATGCCCTTGGAGCGCTGGGTGCGAAATGGGCAGTTGCCCCCCTCCTCATGCTGCCTTCCGGATTCCGGCCCCTGGCAGGCGAGGGAATGGAAGCCGCCATCACCCGTTCCGTGACGACAGCCGGCATCGATATCTGGAAGCAGACCGCCGCGATCCTCAATGAGAAGGGCGCCGCGCTCAAGTCGTCCGGCTTTCGTGTGGCCTACCACAATCACAATCTTGAGTTCGCACCGATCGGCTCGACGAACGGCTGGAACATTCTCTGGGAGGAAACCCAGGCCGATCTCGTCAGCTTCGAGATCGACATTGGCTGGGTGGCCGCCGCTGGCCTCGATGCCGTGGATTTCCTGCGGAGGATGGCACCACGGGCACGGCTGCTCCATATCAAGGACCTGACAGCGGACAGCCCCCGGAACTACGGCCTGAAAATGGTGCCTGCCGATATCGGCGCAGGCAGTCTGGACCTCTCGCGCATCCTGCCCGCAGCCTATGCGGCAGGTGTCCGGCATTTCCTTGTCGAGCAGGAACCGCCTTTCAAAACCTCTCGCATCGCGGCCGCCGAAACCGCGTTCGCATTCCTGAAGGACCTGAAGGCATGATCGTCCTCAAACGGCTGCTTTCACCGTCATTGCCCCCTCGCAGCAGGATGCGGCGACCGCATCTGCCGCTGGCACTTGTTGCGCTTGCCATCGGCCTGTCTCCCCTTGCTGCGGCGCCGGGCGATCCCGTTCGCACCCGCATCGCCGGATATCGCGAACTCGGCGCCGCTTTCAAGGCGATGAACGATGCGCTCAGGCGCAGCGACGCCTCGCCGGGCGCTCTTGTCCAGCCTGCGCGCCACATACGCGAGGCCTCTGCCAGGCAATACGGCTGGTATCCACGCGGCTCCGGCCCAACCCCCGGCATCAAGACAGCCGCAAGGCCGGAAATCTGGACCCAACCGGCAAAATTCAAGAGCGCACAGGACGCATTTGCCCGTCAGGCACAAGTGCTGGAGCGGGCCACCGCTTCGGGCAATTCCGCTCTCGTCCGCACGGAGATGCGCAAGCTCGGCGCTGCCTGCAAGGCCTGCCACGACAGCTTCCGGACCGAAAGCGACTGAAGGGGATCGAAATGAAGGTATCCACCCGGCGTGACGCCGTCCGGCTGTTGGCCTTGTCGGCAGCGGCGGCGCTAAGTGGCCAAGCCCGCGCACAGGCGCCCGCAGCCTGCACCGATCCCGCCTCGCTTTCGCTGAGCCAGCGCAGCAGGCGGCGGGCGCTGGGATACCTCTCCCCTGCGCCGGACCCACAGAAGCGTTGCGGCGCCTGCGCCTTCTTCACCGCTTCAGGCGCAGGCTGCGGCGCGTGCCAGATGCTGTCCGGCGCCGCGGTCGAGGCGGCGGCGGTCTGCAATTCCTTCGCCAGAAAAGGGTGAACGCGATGGCACCGAAGGTTCCCGTCTGGGACCTGCCCACTCGGCTTGGCCACTGGATCATGGTCGGGCTTTTCGTGCTTTCCTGGTGGAGCGCGGAGCAGCGGATGATGGACCGGCATTACCTGTTCGGGTTGTCCTGGGTGGCGCTGCTCGCGTTCCGGCTGATCTGGGGGCTCGTCGGCACGAACACCTCGCGCTTCCGCAATTTCGTTCGCAGCCCCGCCGGAGTCATCGCCCACTTGCGTCAAGGACACGAGCCGCCGCTGGGACATAGTCCGCTGGGGGCCTACAACGTCATCGCGATGCTGCTCGCCCTGACGGTGCAGATCACCAGCGGCCTTTTCGCGACCGACGTGGACGGGCTCGATTCCGGGCCTCTGTCGTTCCTGCTGTCTTTCGATCAGGCCCGCCTCGCTGCGAAAATCCACGCCTACAGCTTCAACGTCCTGCTCGGGCTCATAGCGCTCCATATCGCCGCGATTGTTTTCTATCTTGTCTTTGCCCGCCGCAATCTGGTGGGTCCAATGATCTCGGGCCGCACGCGTCATGCACCGAGACAGGGCGGGAAGATGGTCGCTGCCGGCCCGATACGCTTTGCTGCTGCAGCGGCGATCGCCGTCGTCTTAGCCTGGCAAGTCGGTAAAGGGTTCGGACTTTAGGACACGGCCCCGCGCCGGACTGGCCTTCCGGGCGGCTTGCCGCTAGCAGTCTAAAGCATGACAACGAACAGAAGGATCGGGAGCGAGGATTCCGAAACGCGGGGATTGCTGCTGGCGGCGGCGGGCGACCTCATGCGTGAGGAAGGCTATGCGCAAGTCACCTCCCGGAAGCTAGCCCAGCGCGCCGGTCTCAAGCCGCAACTCGTCCATTATTATTTCCGCACAATGGGCGACCTGTTCGAGGCCCTGTTCAAGTCTTCGACGGAGCTTTACCTTCAGCACCTGGACCGGATAGCGGCCGGAAGGGAACCCCTTGCCCGATTGTTCGAAATGAACAGCGACCCGGCCAGCGCGATTATGCAGATCGAATTCCTCGCGCTCGCCAACCACCGCAAGGAGATGCACGACCTCATCGCGGATTTCGGGCAGGCGTTGAACTATCGGGTCGCCGGCATCGTTCGCCAGGAAATAAGCGCCCGCCGTCTCCCCCTGCCCGATTCCACCCCGGAGGAGATTGCTGCCATTCTGGAGGCCGTTGCCAGAGGCCTGGCGTTTTCCGGGCGCTTCAATGAGGATCGCTTCGCAAGCGCGCGCAAGGCCATTTACGCATGGTTGGAAAAAATGGGGTCCAAGAGCGCCGGCTAGAGCGTTTTACCATCGGGTGACGTCACGGCTTCTTGGGCTCGCGATAGAGGTCATGGCACTGTTTGCACGGCAGCGCATCGATCATGAGCGCCGTGACCCCGGCCATGTTGCCACTTTCCCCCGCCTTGGCCATCGCCTCCGCGTTGCGGGCGAAATCCTCCATCCGCCTGGCGAAATCGGCATTGTTGGACCAGACTTCCGGCTTGCTGCGCCCGCCGGGTACTTGCGCGTGAAAGCTCTGCACGGAGTCCCTGGCTCCATCCGCCAGCGCGCGGGTGACTTGCCCCAGCTGATCGCGCGGCCCGGTTCCGGCAACGATCGCGCCCAGAGCCTCGCTGTCTTTCGAAAGCTGTTCCATCACCTGTTGCCGCTCGAACACGATGCCCGCCGCGTCTTCGCCCCCGGTCGCCACAGTCGGCACTGCGCTTGCCGAATCCGGCGCGGATTCGGCGCTGCCGGAAGTGCCCGACAATGCGGCCAGCAACAGGATTGCCGCCGCGGGAACGATCCCGTTCGATCGCAACAAAGGCGATTTCATGCACTTCCTCTCCAATTTCCCGCCGACTTCCGCCGCGCTACTCACCGCTTGACGATACCCTAATTGACGCGCTAAGCAACCGCTCAGCACTTGTGATCGGGAGAGCAATTTCTTCCACACGAACGCGCCGCGATCCGGTGACAAAACCAGACGCGCTGTTGGGAGACGAGGCTTGCTTTCAGGTCATCGGCAGAATTCCGTGTATGGAACGCGCCGCGGCGTGGCGGCTGCAAAACGCCGCCTGATATCCCGCTCGGCATGGCTTGGCGCGCTGGCGATCGGAACCGTCGGCCTGGTCGGCCTCGCCCCCGCCGAACGCGTAACGGCGCAGCCTGGTGTCGAGGCCGTGGCATCCGGTTCGGAGCCCGGCTTCCGCCGCCTCAGCGAAGCGCAATATCTCCGCGCGATCGACCAGGCTTTCGGGGCTGGCATCAAGGTGCCCGGACGGTTCGAACCGCCTCTGCGCGAGGCCGGCCTGCTTGCCGTGGGGGCCGGTCACGTCACCGTGACGCCTTCGGGCGTCGAGCAGTACGAATTGCGCGCCAGGGAAATTTCCGCGCAAATGCTTGCCCCCAACCGCAGCGAAACGCGCATACCCTGCACCGTTCCCGTGAGCGCGGGTTTCGACCGCGCGTGCGCACAGACCTTTTTCGCGGACTATGGGCGTCAACTCTATCGGCGCCCGATCAGCGAAACGGAAATGACCGCCCTGCTCGCTCTCTCCGCGGAGGCGACCCGGATCGGCGGCAGTTTCCGCAAGGGACTGGAGATCGGTCTCGCCCGGATGCTGATCTCACCCAACTTCATTTTCCGGGTCGAACGTGCCGTGCCCGATGCCCGCCAAACCGGCGCAATGCGTCTCGACGATTACTCTCTGGCGACCCGGATCAGCTTCCTGCTGTGGGACGCCCCACCGGATCGGGAGCTGCTCGATGCCGCCGGTCGGGGCAATCTTTCCGACCCAGCCGTGCTCGGCGGCCAGGTCGATCGCCTGCTGGGTTCCCCCCGCTTCGAGGACGGCGTCCGGGCGTTCTTTTCCGACATGATGGGGTACGATCAATTTCAGGGTCTCGCAAAGGACCAGGCGCTCTATCCCAAGTTCAACTCCGACCTTGCAAACGATGCCCGCGAACAGACCTTGCGTACGCTGGTCCAGTTGCTGATCACCGAAAACGGCGATTATCGCGACCTGTTCACCACTCGCAAGACGTTCATGAACCGCTCTCTCGGCGCGCTCTACAAGGTTCCCGTGGACGTCAAAGGCATGAGCGACTGGGCGCCTTACACCTTTCCGCAAGACAGCCATCGCGGCGGCATTCTCAGTCTTGCGGGCTTCCTCATGCTGGACCCTACCCATGAGGGCCGCAGCTCGCCGACCATTCGCGGCAAGTCCGTTCGCGAGCAATTTCTCTGCCAGCCGGTGCCGCAGCCGCCCCCGAACGTGGATTTCGCGATCGTCCAGGACGTTTCGAACCCCCTCTACAAGACCGCGCGCCAGCGTTTGACGGTCCACCAGGAAAACCCGGCCTGCGCAGGATGCCACGCCCTGACCGATCCGATCGGCCTGTCGATCGAGAACTTCGACGCGCTGGGCGACTTCCGCAGCCACGAGAACGACGCGGTCATCGACGCCAGCGGCACGTTCGACGGCAAGCCCTATGTTGGGCTGTCCGGACTGTCGCAAGCGCTCCACGACAGCCCAGACGTGCCCAGTTGCCTGGTCCAGCGCGTCTACGAGTATGGAACCGGCCGGGAAGCGTCGCCCCAGGACTCCGCCTGGCTGGAGCAGGCCATCGCGCGTTTCGGCGCCGACGGATACCGCGTGCCCGGCCTCATGCGCGCGATCGCGATAAGCCCGGCACTCTCGACGGTACGCGCCCCGGCTCCGGCGCAGACCAAGGTGGCGGTACGATAATCCAGCCTTGATAGAGGATAAATCCGATGACCGACTGGAACAGGCGCAAGGTACTCAGGGGAATATTGCGGGGCTCTGCCGTAGCGATCGGCCTACCGCTGCTCGACATTTTCCTCGACAGCAAGGGGGAGGCCCTGGCCACCGGCGCACCGATCCCGGTACGGTTCGGCACCTGGTTCTGGGGCTGCGGCGTCAATACCGCACGCTGGTTCCCCGACCGGCTCGGCCATGGTTATGATCTCAAGGCCGAGCTCAAGCCGATCGAGCCTTTCCGGGACAAAGTGAGCGTCTTTTCCAAGTTCAACTGCATTCTCGACGGCAAGCCCAACCTGGTCCACTGGTCCGGCGTCATGGGAACGCTCTCGGGCTGCGCGCCTCTCAAGGGCGGTGTCTCCGGCGGAACGGCGGAGCTGCCCACGCTCGACTGTCTGGTCTCCGACCATATCGGCAAGGGCACGCGGTTCCGTTCGCTCGAACTCGCCTGTAGCGGCCAATCCAGTGTCAGCTACAGCATGCGCGCCGGATCGACCGTCAACCCCAGCGAGATCGATCCCGTTCAGTTCTACCGCCGCCTGTTCGGCCCCGAGTTCCAAGATCCCAACAAGGCGGAGTTCAGGCCCGATCCCGAGATCATGCTGCGCCAAAGCGTACTGAGTTCCGTCAAGGACGAACGCGATGACCTGATGCGCGCGCTGGGAAGCTCCGACCGCCAACGGGTCGACCAATATTTCACATCGGTACGGCAGGTCGAGCAGCAGCTCGGCCAACTCCTGCAGAAGCCGCTGCCCGCCGAAGCCTGCATCCTGCCGCAGGAACCCGGCAAGTTCGAGCTGGGGCCGACCTGGGACATGGCCACGCGCAGCCACGACCTGCTGGGCCAGCTGCTGGTCATGGCACTCGCCTGCAACCAGACGCGCGTCTTCAGCATGGCCCTGTCGAATGCCGGCTCCAATTTGCGCAAGGCTGGAGAGCCGGTATCCTTCCATGAACTGACCCACGAGGAACCCGTCGACGAGAAGCTCGGCTATCAGCCGCAAGCGACCTTTTTCATCGAGCGTAGCATGGAAGTCTTCGCAAGCATGCTCAAGATGATGGATTCGGTGAAGGAAGGCGATGGAACCCTGCTCGATCACAGTCTGGTCCTCGCCACGTCCGAGAGCAACTTCGCCAAGATTCATTCCGTCGACAATCTGCCGATCCTCGTCGCCGGAAGCGCCGGCGGAAGGTGGAAATCGGGCCAGCACATATCGGGTAACGGCGATCCCAGTTCCCGCGTAGGCCTCACGATCCAGCAGGTCCTCGGCATGCCGGTGACGAGTTGGGGTGACGGCGCCATGCACACCGCGCAGCCCATTGCAGAGGTCATGGCATGAGGGTGCGGGCCGCCGTGCTGCCGGCCTGCCTGGCCATGGTCGCCTCCGGTCCCCCCCTTGCGCGCGCGCAGGACGCCGCTGCCGTGACCGGCACGATGGTCGGCCCCGCCATCTACGTTTCGGATCCGGCAAGATCGGCGCGCTTCTACACCGAGGGGCTTGGGATGAAGATCCGCATGCGCTTCGGCCCTCCGGAAAGCCCCGATCAGCTCGTCGGCTACGGCGCCGACCCCGGCCAGCCCTGCATCATGCTCCTCAGCGAGAAAGCGGGGCCCGGTCGCGCGATAGAGCACGGCCACGGCTTCGATCGCATCGCCTTCCAGGTCGCACATCTCGACCGGGTGCGCGACCGACTGCGCACAGCCGGATTTCAGCCGGGCACCGTGGAAAAGGCGCATGGCACGACGCAGGTCATGATGGTCACCGATCCCGACGGGTACAGGATCGAACTGATCGATGTCGCACCAGGCCCCGACCGGAAAGAGGCGCGATAGAAATGCCCAGCTGTCCGAAAACCCCGCTCAAAAGATCCGCTTTCGCACGGAAGGTCCGGTGGTCTGCCGTCCTCTGCGGCGCCTTCCTTCTGACCGCCCAACCCGCGGCAGCGTATTATATCGGTCCCAGCTACCTCAAGATAACGGGGATCAGGGGAAATGCCGCGATCAAACCCTACAAGGGCTGGATCAGGGCCGAAGCGAACTATTGGAGCGACCGTCCCACCCTGCGGGAAATCCGCGGCATCAGCGGCAAGGAAAGCGGATTGAAGTTTTCCGGTCCGCTCACGCCCGCAAAAGGCCCCTCCTCCCTTTCCCTGGCGATCGACAAACGGAACCCGGCTCTGCCCGGCCTCATGGAGCTGTGCCGCAGCGGAACCCGGATCGAGAAACTGGTCTTCGCGGAATCCTCCGAAATGGAGCGCCATCCTCAGGAGCATGGTCCCCGCCCAGCCGACATTCCGGCTTACTATGAATACAGTCTCAACCAGGTCCGGCTGGCCTGCCCGGTAGTGGACGGTGCTCCGGAGCAGGCGATCGGTCTGCATTTCGACAGTATCGAATGGCTCAACTACAAGCCGCAGCCCGAACCGCGCCCGCTTATCACCCAGTCCGCCCGCCTTCCCGCTGCGCCGCGCAGCGGCACAAGCAGGGCTTTCGTCGTGTCCTGGTTCGCCCCGATCGCCGACAGCAAGGCCGATCAGTGCCCCAGGATGAACCGCAAACCCACGCAGGACGAATACTTCGCGCTGATGTCGCCGACGCGCGCTGCAGAGCAGCGCGCCGCGCTTTCCGGCAAGGGCGGTGCCAATACGACCGTGCTTCCTTTCCGCGGTCCCGACGAGATGAATGTGACGATGCTGCCCGGCATCGTTGCCGACCCCGGTCATGCAGAGCCGGTGGCCGCCACCGTCCGCGGCTTCGACCTCGACGGCGACGATGGCTCCGGTCCGCCGCCTTCCCGCACGCGGGCGCATCGCAATTTCGTTTCGCCGGACGGACGCAAGGGCATCGACAACCAGCTCTTCGTGATTCAGGGCTGCGTCGCCGGCTGGCGCCGCGACGGCTTCCTGCCGATGATCGGCAACGAACTGCGCCGCGCCGGAGGGCTTTCGATCCTTGTGGAGGTGAGCGGCATCGACGATGATCGCAACGACGACGACGTGGCGGTCACCATCCTCTACAGCGCCGATCCCATGCGCCGCGACGGCACGTCCAAAAACGTCCTTCCCGACTTCACATTCCGCGTGAACGGGGACCCTGAGTTCTCCCAGGATTTCGCGCGGTTCAAAGGCCGGATCGTGAACGGCGTCGTTACCACTGACATGCTGGATAAACTCGTCATGCACGAAGGCCCGGCAACCACCTGGACGCTGGCGGAGGCGAAGATGCGGATCGAATTCACGCAGTCCGGCGGCATGAGTGCGACGCTCGGCGGGTATCGGGACTGGCGCGAATATCTCGCCGCGGCGTTCTTCCGCTCGTCCGACTACGAAAACACGATCGGCTTCAACACGCCCGCTATGTACAACGCAGTCCGACGGGCCGCCGATGGCCTCAAGAACCCCCAGACAGAAGAATTCGAGGGTATCTCGGCGGCTTATGAAATCGAAGGAATCGCGGCCTATATACCTCCGGAGCAGCAGGTTCGGCTCAAAGCCGGTGGACGATACGAGTTTGCCAACAAATAACTACCGGTGTGGCGTACCTCTGCTTGTGCCGGGCGCTTGCCCCACTCTTGGTTTTTGCGTCAGATAGGATGCAATGACGGATAAAAATGAGCCGAATCGCGATCGCGGCACTACAGTCACCTATAAAGCCGTCCCCCCGCCGTCGGCCGGATCACAACACCCACGCGCTCTGCGTTCTGCGACAGCGCTACGGCAGGCAATGTTGACACTGCTGCAACGAAAGCCTTTCGATCAGATAACCGTCCGCGAAATCTGCACTGAAGCACGGGTACATTATGCCACGTTCTTCCGACACCATCAGACCAAGGAAGCGCTTCTCGACACCATCGCCAAGGACGAGATTGCCCGCCTCAACCGGCTCGCCCTCTCCATCCGGAATGCCGAAGACTACGAGGCAGGCTTCTGCGGGCTCTGCACTTACGTCGACGAGCACCGTCTGCTCTGGTCTATACTCCTCAACGGCGGTGCCGGTGGAGCCATGCGAGAGGAATGGCTGAGGGTGTCAATGATCGTTGCAGAATCCGAAACACCAATCAACGAATGGCTCCCGCGAAATCTTGGCACGATTTGCGCAGCCACGCTTATCGCGGAAACTCTCGCTTGGTGGGTGGGGCAACCGGAACGAACCTATACAGTTTCGGAAATGGCCAAAGTTCTTTTCCGCCTGCTTTCAACTTCGATAATCGCGCCCGATTGATTACGGGCCAGCTTGCCCGAAACACCAGCGTCCGCAAGTGGCACGTGCTATTCACAGCGATCAACATCTAGAAGATCCTCGGCAGGATTCAGCACCAAGCTTGCAGGTGTGGCGCTCTCGTCCTGCAAGGGAAACCGGATCGCTGATCAAGCGACTTAACGCGCCCGGGACCGGAATTTTCATTTTTCACTTCACCGGGACGGCGCATTTCCACGCGATACGGATCGCGCTTGAGCTACGCCTATCCAGAGGCTGGACACGGCGCTCCTTGTGCGCCACATTATCGCACAAAGTGTCGTAGTTGGATTTTCTTTCATCCAGAAACACCTGAAACAAGAAAGGGTATGCGGAAGCAAAATGGAGAGTGCAGGTGGCAAGCAATCGCGTCGTGGTGGTCACTGGCAGGGCTGACGCGTGACAGTGAAAGGCAACACGCCGTTTGACATCAGCATCCGCTTTCCCATTCCGGCCGGGGAACGCCAAGCCACATTTCCCAACCTCGCTGCGCGCATAGACCGGTGAACATGGTGCGCGCGCTCTGCGCGGCCGCTCCGGGAATCCGGACGACTGCCGAACTACCGTTAAACATCGCCAGACCCGGGTGACGCCGAGCCTGCATCGGAAATGTCAGGATAGAGAGACCTACATGAACCGTGATTTGACCTTGAGCCTTCGACGGCAGCTCGGCCCCACTGCTCGAATTTCGATCGCTGTCGCCTGCCTCAGCGCAGGCATCACTGCCAGTGCGGCGACGGATGCCACCAATCCTGCGCCAAAACCTGAATCCGTTGTCGTCTCCTCCTTGCCGCTGCCGCCCGCAAGTCCATCAGACAGCGCAGGCGCCTGTACCGAGGCCATCAATCCCAACGGCACCGGGTGCATGACCGCTGCGGATGACGGGATCATAGAAGGACCGGCCTACCTTGGCGATGCGAAACACGTACTGCTCGCCGTCCAGTTCGCCGGCGCGCCCGCATCGCCGGGTCCGGGCGGCATCTACGATGGCCCCCAGGTTATCGCCATCAAGACAGACGGCGCGAAGTTCGCCAATGGCGATGCATGGAAATGCCTTACTTGCGGGGTGCCGAAGGCTGCCCGCGCAGATGCCAATCCAGCCTCCACCAACGAACACGGCCGGCGCGTTCCGCCCGGTTCCGAATGGCTGAGCCTGGATCATCCCCAGGCGTTTCCGGGCGATACCAAGATGATTGCCGGCACGAATGTCGTCGATTGCGGCCCTTACAAACTGGTCGACGACCAGTGCACGCCAGAGCGTATCCGGATCTACCCGATCCGTTGGAATACGACTTCAGACGGGTCCGGCCCCGGCGGATCAATGCGTGAGCTGCGCCTGAACCCCGATGGCGAACATCTCATGTGGAGCCACATGATTGCAACCGGGGCCGATATCGACCAGCATGGCCTGGTCGGCAGACTGGCGTTCAACCCGTCGCCCCGTAACGGTCTCCCTCTCGCGCCGCGCTACGAGTTGGAAGATGTCTGGGTTCTCACGAACGCGACAAATCCCGAATTCGCTGCGTTTCGCGAAGATCCTAAGGCACCGGGCCGTCTGATCCGCAATCCCGTGAAAGGCGCGATCGGAGAAGCCCGCGGCTGGACCCGCGACGGCAGGAGTGCAGTCGGCATGGGCATAGTCGAGTCCGGAAATGTCGATATGTTTATAACTGATCTCGTTTCCGGACATTCGCACCGGTTGACTAGAGCTCCCGGTTACGCGGACCCGATCCTGATGTCGCCCGACGACAAGTGGTTCGTGGTGCTGGATAACCGCACCGTCGATCGACATATGTATTACGGTGCGATGCAAGGCCTTCCCCCCCTTACGGATGAACTGACACGGATGGTCATGCTCAGCGCACGGTATGGCTATCGAAACGGCATGCGGCGCTTTTTCCAGCCTATCCTGATCGACCGGGATGGAGACCGGGGCCTGTACACAGGCCAGCAGCTGAACGCCGGGGGCGGTGCGCCGGGAAGCCCGAGCGATCCGAATTGGAACGCGCGGGCCGATCCCGCATGGTCCCCCGATGGAACGAACGTCGTATTCTGGCAAGCACTCGTGAACGCACCGGATTGCGGAGAACCCAATCCTTTGCCCTGCCCCGTTTCAACCGAGCCGGGTGGACGAAAATCCCGGTTGATGATAGCCAAGCTGAAAGACCGATCCCCGCAGTCACTGAACCTTAGGGTGACGACACAACCGATCACGGTGCCGTGGGGTACGCGCTACCGGCCGGGCGATCCCATGCCAAAGCGATATCCATCCGTTCCTGCGGGCAAGTTCACGATGACGGGGCAACGTGGCGGAGAAGCCCGCGTCGAAATCCGTAAGGATGCCAACGGCCGGATCTCTTATGTGGGAGCGAACTATTTGCATTACACCGATGATGGCGAACATATCATCGACGGCACCGAGACCGCCGAGTTGGTGAAGTCGAATGGATCCGCGCGTATCATCTGGCACTCCGATCTCCGCTCCAACGGCAGTCATTCGATGACGAAGAAGACTTCGGAGCCTGGCGGCTTTGTTTTGAGCCCGCTCGGGGAACCGCTGGAGGGGGACCTGGTGACGACCTTGGACGGCAAAGTCTACAAAAAGCCCCTACCGGGTAGCTAGGACAGGAGCTAAAGCACCGATATTGGAATATGTTTGGTCCGATCACGGTAGGCCAAGATGTTGCGGATGCGGTGTTCCGAGCAGCGAACGATCCGGATTGCCCGGCTGTGCTGCCCGCTGGCCCCGACGCCACCGCTTGGGCAAAGGAGGCGTGAGCTTCTGGGGCCGGAGACCGGTACCATTGAAAGACCGCTATTATGCTGGCGCGCGCATTCCTGTTAAAGCGCCCGATGCCGAGGTGTCGCTAAGCCGTTTATGTTTTGACCGCGTTCATCCATTCGACTTGCCACCTGTTTCAGCTGTTCGATGAACAGTTCGGCTACGGGTGACAGGACGGTGTTCTTGCGAAGCTTCAGGGCCACCGCCTGCGGTGGTGCTTCCGCGAGTTGCAGAACCTTGAACGGCAGGCTGCGCCCCACCAGTTCCGTCCGGGATACGAAACCGATACGCGACGCATTGCAGATCAGCCGCTCCTGCACGGCCACCGAGTTCGTGGAGATCGCATTCGCCGGCCATGACAGGCCGGCCGCCATGAACATCGCACTCAGCGTGCTAAACGAACTGGTGTTGACGGTAGGCAAGACCCAGGGCCGGTCGACCAGATCTCCAAGCCAGACTTTCCGCGCCTCGGCAAGTGGCCCGTCCGCGGCGACCGCCAGCAGGAATGCGTCATCCATGATCCGGTGCTGAATGATTTCGCTTTCGCCGGGCGTCAGCTCTTCCAAGGCTCCGACGACAAGATCGAGTTCGCCGTGCCGCAGTGCCGGCGCGAGGATATCGTCGAGGCCCGCTGTCACCGTAGCGACGAGCTTGCTTTCCGCCTGCGCGGTGCGCGCCAGAGCCTCCGGCACCAGTCCTGCCATTACGCCTGGTGTAGCGCCGATCCGCAGGGGCCCCGAAAGATTGGAGCCATAGGCTTCGACCTCCCGGTCGAGCCCCTCCATCAACATCCGCAGGTTCTTCCCCCCGCGCACGATGATCTTGCCCAGCGCGGTAAGTTGCGATCCTGCGGCGCTGCGGGTCAGCACTTCTCCGCCTATCGCCTGTTCGAGCATCTTGATGCTTTTGGACAAGGCAGGCTGCGTTACCCCCAAGGCTTCGGCCGCACGGCTGAAGGAGCCATGTTCGGCCACCGCGAGAACGGACAGCAGCGGACGGACGGGAATATGCATCGGCAACCCTGAAAGCTCATGAACGAAAGTTATGACCTAATGCCATATTTTCGCGTTTTCTCAACTAAAATGGTTGAGTAAAGGATTCGAGAAATATCAGCATGGGGTCGGAAAATGGGCAGGAATGTTGATTGCCACTGAGATGTGACCCGGGGTTTCCATTGAGAATTGACCCGGGTGGGTATGGGTTATGTGCTGCCGTATCCCGGCAGGTTCAAGATGCTGGATTCTCCTTTCTGGCTTTGGGCGCAGCGGTGCTGGCACGGAAGCGGAAGCTGTCGTTTCCGGTTTCCAGGATGTGGCAGTGGTGAGTGAGCCGATCGAGTAGCGCGGTGGTCATCTTGGCATCGCCGAACACGCCAGCCCATTCGCTGAAGCTCAGGTTGGTGGTGATGACGACGCTGGTGCGCTCATACAGCTTGCTGAGCAGGTGGAAGAGCATGGCTCCGCCCGATAGGATGAAGGGCAGATAACCCAGCTCGTCGAGGATGAGCAGGTCGAGACGTAGCAGGCGTTCTGCCAGCTGGCCGGATCGGTTCATGGTCTTTTCCTGCTCAAGCGCATTGACCAGATCGACCGTGGAGAAGAAGCGGACCTTCTTGCGGTGATGCTCGACGGCCTGGACGCCCAGTGCCGTTGCTATATGGCTCTTGCCGGTTCCGGGCCCGCCAATCAGCACGACATTGTCGGCGTTTTCCATGAAGTCGCCCTGATGAAGCTGGCGCACGAGGGCTTCGTTGATCTCACTGGCAGCAAAGTCGAAGCCAGCCAGATCCTTGTAGGCCGGGAAGCGGGCCGCCTTGATCTGATAGGCGATGGACCTGACCTCGCGTTCGGCCATCTCTGCCTTCAGGAGTCCAGCGAGCATCGGCACAGCAGCATCGAAGGTAGGCGCGCCCTGCTCGATGAGTTCGTCGGCGGCCTGAGCCATGCCGAACATCTTGAGGCTGCGCAGCATGACGACGACCGCGGCGCTGGCGGGGTCATGACGCATGGCGGATATCCCTCAGCCTGTCATAGCGAACGACATTGGCCTCGGGCTCCTGCGCCAGGCGCAGCGCCTGAGGCGCATCGATCGGCGAAGCTGGAGGCGCCTTGCCGTCGATAAGGCGATGCAACACGTTGAGAACGTGGGTCTTGGTGGCAACACCGGCCTCCAGAGCCAACTCGACCGCGCTCAACACGGCCTGCTCGTCGTGATGCAGAACGAGAGAAAGTATCTCGACCATCTCCTTGTCGCCACCAGGGCGCATGAGCAGATGGCCCTGTAACTGCCGGAAGGCTTCGGGCATCTCGAGGAAAGGGGCGCCATTACGCAAGGCGCCGGGCTTGCGCTGGATCACCGCCAGATAATGCCGCCAGTCATAGATTGTGCGTCCCGGCTTGTGATGGGAGCGCTCGATGAGCCGGGCATGTTCGCACACGATCTGGCCTTCGGCCGCTATGGCCAGACGATCAGGGTAGATCCGCAGGCTGACCGGTCGGTTCGCGAAGGAGGTAGGTACCGAATAGCGGTTGCGGTCAAAGGCGATGAGGCAGGTCGGCGACACGCGCTTGATCTGCTCGACAAAGCCATCGAAGGGCTGGCCCAGCGGCATCAGACAGGAAACTTCCTCGGCATGCACATCGGCCACGGTGCCGGGCATGACGCCATGCTGGATATCGCTCCATTGGGCGATGCATTGCTCTTCCAGCCAGGCGTTCAGCTCAGCCAGGCCCGGAAAACTTGGCATCGGTTGCCACAACCGGCGCCGAGCGTCCTGGACGTTCTTCTCGACCTGACCCTTCTCCCAACCTGAAGCCGGATTGCAGAAATCCGTCTCGAACAGATAGTGGCTGGCCATGGCGGCAAACCTTGCGTTGACCTGCCGAGCCTTCCCGGTCCCGATCTTGTCGACAGCGGTCCTCATATTATCGAAGATCCCACGCTGGGGCACGCCGCCCAGCACCCGGAACGCCTGCGTCAGCGCGTCGAACAGCATCTCATGGGTCTGCAGCAGATAGGCGCGGACGATGAAGGCGCGGCTATGCGCCAGTTTGGTATGGGCGACCTGCAGCTTCGTGGGCTTGCCGTCCAACACGGCATAGTCCTCGCTCCAGTCGAACTGGAACGCCTCGCCAGGCTTGAAAACCAAAGGCACGAATGTTCCACGCCCGCTGGTCTGCTGCTCATATTGCAGCTCCATCCGCCATCGTCGGGCAAAAGCGGCAACCCGGTTATAAGAGCCATCGTATCCCAGCTTTACCAGATCAGCATGCAACTGCTTGGCGGTCCGCCTTTGTTTACGGGACTTCTTGGATTCCACTCGCAACCAGGCCGTCAGCTTCTCGGCGTAAGGGTCGAGCTTGCTCGGCCGGATCGGAACCTTGAAGCTCGGCTCAATCGCGTCAGAACGCAGATATTTGCGGATGGTGTTGCGGGACAGGCCGGTCCGCCTCTTGATCTCCCGAATGGAGATCTTCTGCCGGAAATGCCACCGGCGGATCACACTGAGTAAGTCCATGTTGATCACTCCACGACCCTCCGACTGGCAGCCAGAGGCGAGGGAAACATGGGTCAATTCTCAATGGTAATTTATACGCCCCCCGGGTCACATCTCAGTGGCAATCAACAGTCTGCGCTCGTCGTTTTCATGATACTCCAGCCGCTGTTCGGAATGCTGAGCGATCGCTTGGGAATTCGCGTCCACATGCGGGTTTTCACCGGCGCCGCAACGGTTCTGGTCGTGCCCATCCTCTACGGCATCCAGAACGCGCAAAGTTCGATCGCGGCCTTTGCGCTCATCATCGCCGGCCTCACGATCGCGGCGTTCTACACGCCGATCGCAGGGCTGGTTAAAGCGGAGATGTTTCCTGCCGAAGTCCGCGCTCTGGGCGTCGGCTTTCCCTACGCGATCGGCAATGCGCTATTCGGCGGCACCGCCGAGTACGTCGCTCTGAGCCTGCGCGGCGCGGGCGTGGAAAGCGCATACTTCTACTATGTCGCGGCAATCTGCGGCCTGACCTTCATCGCGGCGATGACGATGCCAGACTTGCGACGCCATGGCTATCTAGACGGAGACGGCCGCATCGAACGGTGATCGATGCGGTGCTCGGGAAAGTCACGACCCGATAGGCCATAATCACCTTGTCACTTCCCGGAAGCTGGAATACCTGCACGATCATGAATATCGATTGTCGTCTCGTCACCTACGGCACGCTCGCTCCCGGCCGCCCCAATCACCACCATGTGGCTTCGCTTCAGGGAAGATGGCTTACCGGCACCATCAAGGGCGTTCTCGTCAACAAAGGTTGGGGCAGCGAAATGGGATACCCCGCGTTCGTCCCGGACGAACACGGAGAAGAGATCGCCGTGCATCTTCTTGAATCGCCGGATTTGCCGAAGCAGTGGGCATATCTGGACGCTTTCGAAGGCGAAGAATATCGGCGCTACGAGGTTCTCGTCACCACGGCCGAAGGAACCGTCGAGGCCTGGATCTACGCCGCAGACCAAACGAAGGATTAACGCCCTCGTCGTCGCGGCCAGGCCTCAAAGGTCATCGCCTCAACAACGTCATACTTCCAGACCGCGTCTCCGCAGCAGCGCGGAGTGGTCGCTCTCTCGTCCCATGAAGGCATGGAAGCTTTCGGACGCCGAACGCGACGCTCCGCGGGCGAGGACTTCGCCGCGGAACCGATCGCCGGTGGCACTGTCGACGACGCCCTTTCGCGCAAATGCTTCGAAGGCATCGGCCGCCAGGACTTCGGCCCAAAGATAGCTGTAATAGCCGGCCGCATAGCCTCCCGCGAAGATATGCGAGAAGGAATGCGGGAACCGGTGCCACTCCGGCGGCCGGACCACGGAGACCTCGTCGCGCACACGCTGGAGCACCGCCATGGGCTCTTCAGGCTCTTCCGCCAGATGCAAGAGCATGTCGAACAAAGCGAGTTCGATCTGGCGAACGAGGGACATTCCGGATTGAAAGTGGCGGGTCGCCAACAGGCGTTCGTAAATATCGTCAGGCAGACGGCGGCCGGTTTCGTAATGGCCTGACATCGCCGTCAGCACGTCCCGGTTCCAGGCGAAATCTTCCATGACCTGACTCGGAAGCTCGACGGCATCCCATTCGAAGCCGCGGATTCCCCCGATTGCGGGCCGATCTACCAGCGTGAATATCTGGTGCAGCGCATGTCCCGTCTCATGAAGCAGCGTCTGCACGTCCCAGTGGCTGAGCAGAGGCGGTACATCCCCAGCGCGCGGCGCGAAATTGCAGGTCAGATAGGCGACCGGCATTCCGCTTCGGTTGCCGTCGCGAAGCCGGGGCCGTGCGGGAGACATCCATGCCCCGCCACGCTTGCCCGTGCGGGCATGGAGATCGAGATAGAGGCCCGCGAGAAGTTTGCCATCTTCATCGAAGACATCGAAGTAGCGAACGTCCTCATGCCACGAAACGGCTTCCGAATTCAGGGCCAGGCGCACCCCGAACAAGTCCTTCAACAGGCCTTCCCACCCCTCGAATACCCTTTCGATGGGGAAGTAGGCGCGAATTTCCTGCTCATCGACAGTATACCTTTGGCTTCGCAGACGTTCGCTGGCGAAGGCGATGTCCCATGGCTCAAGCGCGTCCAGCTTCAGTTCTTCCTTGCCGAATTCCCGCAGTTCCTCGATCTCGCGCAGGGCGGCGGGGCGCGCCCGATCGCCAAGGTCGCGCAGGAAGGAAACGACGTCTTCGGGCGACGCCGCCATCTTCGTGGCAAGCGACCATTCCGCAGGGTTCGAAAATCCCAGCAGTGCCGCGACCTGACGCCGCAGGACAAGTATTTCCGCCATGGCCGCAGAATTGTCATGGATACCCGCATAAGGGCCCTGATCCGAGGCCTTCGTGCCGGCAGCATGGTAGATCCGCCGTCTCAGCTCGCGATCCTCGGCAAAGGACATGACCGCGCTGACGCTCGACTGGTGCAATGTGATGCACCAGCCTTCCAGCCCACGGTCGCGCGCAGCCAGTGCAAAGCGCGCCATGTCTTCGGCAGAAATGCCGGCAAGCGTCGCCTTGTCCGTGACATGTTCAGACCAGGCCTCGGTAGCGTCGAGGACGGCAGCGTTGAATTGGGAAGCCAGCACGGAGAGCCGAAGGGAAATCTCGCGATATTGCTCTCTTTGCTCCGGATCGAGAGCCACGCCCGCAAGGCGGCGATCCCGCACGGACCGCTCGACCGCCACGCGATCCGCCGCCGGAAGCCGTCGGAAATCCTCGCTTTCGCAGAACCGTGCGAGAACAGCGAACAGGTCGGGGTTCTGGTTGGCGCCCACGACATGGTTCACGAGTGTTCCCTGCCCCTCGTTGAACGTCGCCCTCGTTTCTGGAGAATCCGCCACGTCCCGGAGGTGCGACACTACCGACCACAGCGCATTCATCGCGGTTTCAGCGCGCTCGAGTGGAAGCCATACGTCCTCGAAGCTGCCGCCTCCCGCTTCGACGATGCTGTCGATCGCATGGCGATGACGATCGATCGCTAGGTCGAGAGCGGCCAGTATCGCGTCCGGAGTGAAGTCTTCGAAGGGAGGCAGGATGAACGGATCAATCAATCTTTCGCGCGCGTCATGTGCCGATTGTGCTGCAACTTTCATCCTGGTCCTCTTTCTGGATGATCTCTTCCAGGTACATGGATCCCTCACTGAAATTCCGGTCTGCCGGAGCGAGATTCCCGATCAGTGCTTCTGGTACCGCCGCCGATATTCGGAGGCGGACTCGCCTACCCTTTTCTTGAACAACCGGCAGAAATGGGAAAGGCTGGCGAAGCCGCTGGCGAATGCCACATCGGAAATACGACTTCCTGTGGTGGCGAGCATGTAGGAAGCGACGGATAGGCGCGCTTCCATGAGCAGGTTGTTGAAGCTGGTGCCGTGATCGGCGCACGTCTTGTGGATCGTGCGCAACGAACACTTCAGGGCTTTGGCCGCATCCTGCGGCGAGACGTTTTCGTGATCCACGTTCTGGAATATGAACTGGAGTATACGGCCGATCCGCCCGACTTGCGGCGCCGCCCACTGATCTTCCGCGGTAACTTCAAGCGCGATCCGTAGAAGCTGGGCCAAAGTCGCGACGGAGGCCGAGACTTCGCGCGGCCCCACATCGGCTTCGTAGATCGTCCAGGCCAGGACGTAAGTGGCCGGCGTCGCAAAGAGAGAACCGGGCAGATAGAGATCGTCGAGCGAGGACTGGGTGGCGAAGATGTTCTGAAAGCCCCACCAACCGGGAAGGTTGATCACCAGCATGTCGAATTCATCGGTCGTCGATATCTGAAACGGCGCCCAGTCGCAGACGAGCATGATATCGCCCGGTCCGACGACGCGGGTGTTCTTCATCTGGTTGACGCGCAGATTGCCGACAGACGGCATGAGGATGTGCACGCTCAGGTTTGCGATGCTGCCATCGGCCAGCGGCACCGACCGGTAAGTCATGCCCTCCCCCGCCACCCGGTAAATCTGCGCCAGGTCTCGATGAACGGTATTTAGTCTGTAGGCGTCGCCAGGGCCGCATGGCGAGCTGCGGTCCGAACTGCCGAAAACGCGTTCCAGAGCGACGCGGCAATCGACCATGTCTGCAGCGGCCTGTCCGTCCCCGGCATTCCGCTCCCATATCTGGGGATGAAGATATCGCATGTCACGCCGTGTCCCGCGTTGCCCCGGCCCGCCGCTCGTCACCGCTCTAGCCGACTCGCCCGGAATCGCATTCCGACAATGCGATCAGGGTCTGACGGGCAGAAGCAAGCCAAGCGTTTCGCCGCTTTTCGGACGCTTCCCAGCACTCTTTGTGGAATGCCGTCAATTCCTGCGCGCGGGGTGACTCGGAAAAGTACTGCTGAACGAGGGTCGTGACCTGGCGAACCGCTTCTTCGCGATCGGTGATGCCCTGAACCTTCTCCGCCGCCCGTTCATAGAAGCTCTGGTTGAGCCCACCTGCTTCGGCGGCGATGTCATCCGTCCAGCCCGTCACGCGATTGCTGGCGCCGCGAATGGCGGCACTCCACGCCGAAATCGCATCGGCCACGGCGCCGGGAACCAGATCGAGATCGAACGCAAACGCCAAGGGAACTTGCAGATAATCGCTGGTCTGGGGAACGACATCGACGATGCGACCCAAGGCGGCGCGCGCCGAACGCCAGACTTTGCCAGCCACGGGGCTTTCCCGGCTGGCTGCCACTAGTTCCGCGACAGCGGCGGCGGCCGCCAGCGGCTCCTGCCCCACAAGACCGTCCCGGATGGCTACCGGCGCAGCGTCCCAGGATTGCAAGAACCAGCGACGGACCAGGTCTGCCGTGTCCTCTCCGGGCGCGATGGCGCCCAGCAGTGCCTTCGCGAAGGCCCGATCGTCGTCGGAGCGCAGCCCTTGCGCGAGTTCGGACGCAAGCGCGGTGAAAGCAGGATGAAAGCCCATTGCGGCTCCCACTGCGGCATCGGGTCCGCTTGTGCCCGGCGTCAGCCAGCCGCCGACCCGCTGCGTTTCACCGCTGAGATCGGCGAGCAATTCGTCACGCAGCGCGAGGTTGCCCAGAAATGCACCGCCAGTCACTGGCCGCCCTCCAGATAGCCTTCGAGCAGCGCGGACATGTTGCCCCTGGTCAGTATCCCGCGCGGCCTTTCCTTTTCCTCGCCCTTATGGATGAGGACGAATGTCGGCACAGCGCGGATGCCGAACCTTGTGGCAAGTTCGGGCTCCGCCTCGATATCGATCTTCACGATCCTGACTTCGCCCTCATACTCCCTGGCGACATCTTCGAGCATCGGCATGATCGCCTTGCACGGTCCACACCACGTTGCATGAAAATCGATGAAGACCGGGATCGGCGAGCGCATGACCTCGTCTTCGAAGACGTCGGTCGAGATGTCTTTGATCAGATTCACGAGTCGTTCCTTTGCGTGTCACCGGGCGATCCGGGGCGGTCGATGGCGAACTGCCGAGCCTTGCCCTGCGCGAATTCGATCGCCCTGTCGTGATAGGCCTCCACGGTCGGCCGGTGTGCGACCGATATAATCGCGGCGTCCGGCAAGCGCTCTGCCAGCAGCGTGTAGAAAATTGCCTCAGAGTGCATATCGAGCGCGCTGGTGGCCTCATCCACGAACAGGAAGTCCGGCGCGGCCAAGATCGCGCGCGCCGCTGCAATTCGCTGCTGTTCGCCCGGCGAGAGTATCCGGCGCCAGGAAGCGTAGTCATGAAGGCGCGGCGATAGCTGCCCAAGGCCAAGACGATCCAGCAGCATACGGAAGGTTTCGTCGGAAACCGAACCGGGGTCGGCCGGATAGGCCATGAGGCTCGCCAAAGTGCCGTCCGGCATGTAACTGCGCTGCGGAACGAAGTGGACACGCATGTCCGCCGGGGCGGCCACCGTGCCGCTGCCATGGCACCACAGGCCGGCAAGAGCCCTCAGGAAAGTGCTCTTGCCCGCGCCGGACTGTCCCTTGACCAGAATGCGCGCACCTTTCCGGATGACGATATCCTCGACTTCGACCATGGGCTCGCCGGTGGGGCGATCAATCACGAGGTTGCGGGTCGAATAGGCATTGTCGGCACTTGCGACCACGGCGATGCCGTCCGGGCGTGCGGCCCCCTCAAGAAGTTCGTCGAAGTAGCGCAGACGGGAAACGGCCGAACGGAGGATGGCGAGTTGCCGATAGGACTGGATGACGACCCCGACGGCACTGAACACCGCGATCATCGCAGCGGCGACGAACTGGATATCGCCGACCTGCATCCGCCCGCTGATGACGAAGGGCGCGCAAAGCGCCGCAGGCCCCATCAGGAACAGCAATGTAGGAATCTGGGTGGCGAACGTCACGCGCAAGTTGGCGTAAGTATAGCGCCGCCAGTTCTCCTTGATGAGCTGAAACGTGCTGTCGAGCCGCGCGCCTTCGAAGACGGCGCCCTTCTGGAACGCGATCGCCTCGCTGTTTTCACGCACACCTGCCATTTCCTGACGGAACTGCGCTTCGAGACCCTGCCGCGTGATCTCCGTCGTGGTGAGCTTGGCACCGACGAGATGGGTAACGACCGTCCAGAGGAGCGCAAACCCAACGGTCGAGTAGACCAGATACCCCTCCAGCGTGAAGGGCAGACCGATCCCGTTCAGTGGAACTGGCGGAGACATCGTCCAGAGCTTGCCCGAATAGAGGAACAGCGGCAGAAGCGAGCCAATCAGCCCAGGCACGATCGCCAGCATCTCCTCCACATAGATGAACACATCTTCCTGGATACGCTGCTCGGGATGATCGAGGCGCGCACGTCGTTCGAGGTCGTAATAGCGGTTGCCGTCGAGCCATCTGCCCAGCAGCGAGCCGGTGAGCACGCTACGGGCGCGGATTCGCAGTGTATAACGCACCCAGTCGCCCAGCAGCGCCGCCACGATGACGCCGGCAAAAGTCGCGATCGCGGTAATGAGCAGCCCCGGAATGACGGCGCCGTTGCGCGCCGCCAGCGCGGTCGTCACCGAGGCCATGGTCAATTGCACGTTGACCGTGGCATAGCTTATCCCGGCGCCGATCCCCAGCTTGATCGCGAAGAGAATGCCGCCGACCAAGGGATCCTTAGCGAAGTATTGCTTCGCAAGGCCGAACGCATGCCGGACGTCCGGCCATACCGTCCTTCCGCGGTTCTCCGGCGGGGGTTCGCCTTCGGCCAGGCGAATGTCCACGGGATCGGCAAGCGAATGGGATTCATCTATCGTCATCGTATTAGAGCTTTGCTCGCAGGTTGATGCGGAAGGAGCGGGGCGTTTCGATCAGCACTTGGCCGATCGAGCTTGAAGGCTGGTAATTCCGGCGGTCGAGCAGGTTGTTGACCGTGGCGTTCACACTGAAGCGTCCGTGCGTGTAGCCAAGGCTTGCATTGACCGAGAGAAACTCGCGGTCCACCCGATACAATGGCAGGGGATAGGATGTCCCGAGCAGATCCTGTGCAAAAAAGCTGCTGTTGTAATTGCCACCGAGCCCGAGATCGATGCTGTCCTTTTCGATCCTGAATGTCTTGATGGCCCACAGGTTGGCGACATGTCGCGGAGCGGCAATACCGGGGCGGCCATCGCCTTGCTTGTTGCGGGTATAGGTATAGCCGGCCAGAAGTTTGAGCGACGGCGTAACCGATCCCGACACCGAAATCTCACCCCCCTTGCCCTTGGTTCCCGGACCGGTGACGTAGAAGGCCGGATTAGCCGGGTCGAGGAGCTGCGAATTGTCGGTCGAGAACTTGAATGCCGACAGGTTTACCGTGACCTGATCGTTGAAGAGGCCAGATTTCAGACCGACTTCATACTGCGTTCGCGTAATGGGTGGCAGAACTTCTCCGGACGCATAGCGATAATAACTGTCCGTCGCGTTGAACGAATTGCTGTAACTGAAATATACGGAAACCGCCTTGGTGACATCATAGACCAGTCCGCCGTTGAACAGCAGCTTCTGCTGGTCGAAATCCGTCCCCCCGGCAATAAGCTCGCCCTGCGCGGTCCTGCGATAGGGGGCCTGCTTGTAGAACGTCTTGCGCAGGGCAGCCAGAGCATGCAGGCGGCCGAGAGTCATCTGATCCTGCACGACCAGGCCATACTGGCGTATCTTGGTAAAGCTGCCCCCGGTGTCTTCCGGGACGGGCAGCAGAGGCAACGCGCCGGGGTAGCCGAGCGGCGGCGGCATTACGCTGTCTGCGAAGCCGACGTCCTGAACTGTGACCCGCGTCGCGTTGTTGTGCATCAGGTCGCCTGCCAGGATCAGCTGGTGCTCCACCGGGCCGGTGGCGAACTTGGCATAGAGATCGATATATTCGCTAAGCTGCTTCTCTTTAGAAAAGTCGGAGAAGTTCAGTACATATGCGCCCATGCCCATATAGTCGTAGACATAAGGAACCTGAGCTTGTGTGCTGCGCTCGGCCTTCTGGTAAAGCCCCCGATTTCGCAAGGTGAGAGTGAACCCGCTCGTGGAAGCGAGATCGATTTCGAGGCTGTACGAGGCGCGCCGCGACTTAACGCGCGATCCCATTTCCTCGTTGAGCCGGTCGCCATAGTCCGTGAAGCCGCCAGCCGGATCGTACGAGGCAGAGAGGAGCGAGGGGGTGCGCTTGTCGTAGTACTGGAAGGTGCCATCGAACCTTACACTTTCGGACCGGAACCCGATCATGGGATTGATGACCCGCTGGAACACGCGCTTGCCTCCGCCGGGAAGGTGATCTGCATATTGCGACAATCCCGCCACACGCCAGAACAGCCCTTGATCCTTCAGGATCGTGCCGCCGACGTCGGCACTCGCCAGGAATTCCTGACCGGAACCCACGCCCAGACTGACGTCACCGCCGCGCTTGCCCGTCGCGCGCTTGGGTACGAAGTTGACGACGCCCCCGGAAAGCGCGGAGCCTGTCAGGATCGAAGCGGGCCCTTTGAGCACTTCGATCGCTTCAACGTCCGTAACCGGCGGATTGGCTCCCAAAGCGCTGGCCCTGAGACCGTTTACATAAGTTATGTTGCCCGTCGGTTCCCCGCCGATGATTGCTTCGGCACGACTGTTCGAAGTGGAGAATATGACGCCGGGAATATTCCGCAGAGCTTCGTTCACCGAAATCGCGTTCTGGCTCTGCAGCACTTCTTCGGTGACGGAATCCACAGTGCCGGGAGTCTGCCGCAGGGGCGTATCCGTGCGGGTCAGCAGGCCTGAAGATGTCCTTGCGAAGTCCTCGCGCCGCCCCACCACCACGATGTCGCCGCCACCGCCGTCCCGCCGAACGATGCGGAACCTGTTGCGCGCACCGTTCTCGAGCACCCAGTCGGTTCCCGCAAGCACCGTTTCCAGCGCACTGCGCAACGTATATAACCCGGAAACCCCCTCTACGCGCACGTCCTCTTCCGCTGCTATGTCGGTCGTGATGGATGCGCGCGCCTGCGACGAGATTTCCTCGATCACCTTTGCCAGCGAACCTCCGGAAACCTTGAAGTTGTATTCGCGCAGCGCGGCCGGCTCCTGCGCCTGTGCCGGGGAGGCAAGCAGGACAACTGCGGGCGACAACAGTGAAACTATATAAGCATTTCTCATAGAAACCCCCGGATGTCATAAAAATGCAGGCGTCTGGGGGTATGGCTATGCAGCGCGATCGATCATCCCGGCATTTTCCGCTTCGCCACCCCACCCGGATGACAGAAGGCCCAATCGCAGGAATGTTGTCTTGCCGGACCGCGCGAGACCGTTTGCCTGAGAGTGCAATCTGGTACTCGCGCACATTTATGTCGCATCCTTCGAACCTCAGTTACTTCCCCCGACGACCATCTCGTCGATTCTCACGGTGGGCTGACCGACGCCGACGATTACCGATTGCCCATCCTTGCCGCACATGGCCTCTCCGTCGTCAAGGGAAAGGTCGGTTCCGATCATTGAGAGTTTCTTGAGAGCCTCATGTCCCACGCCGATCAGCGTGGCACCTTCCACCGGCGCCGTCAGCTTGCCATCCTCGATGAGGTAGGCCTGAACCGCCGCGAAATTGAACTGCCCTGTGGTGATATCCACCGTCCCCCCGCCGAACTCCGTCGCGTAGATTCCGTTGCCGACGGAAGCGATTATCTCTTCCGGCGCATGTTCTCCCGCCTGCAGAAACGTATTCGTCATGCGCGGCAGGGGCATAGGACTGGCGACGCGCGTTGCCGGTCATCCGCCAATCCATCAGTCTCGCATTCATACGGTCCTGCATGAGGCCGACCAGCTTGCCGTCCTCGATCAGGACGTTGCGCTGGCCGGGCGTACCTTCATCGTCGATGTTGAGGGAGCCGCCGTGGCGTGGCACCGTGGCGTCATCGATCACGGTAACGCCCGGCGCCGCGACCTGCTCTCCCATGTGGCTGACGAAGACCGACGACCGCTTGCGGTGCGCATCGCCTTCCAGGCCGTGACCGATCGCTTCATGCAGGAGTATCCCTGGAAACCCCGGCCCCAGCACGACCGACATCACGCCGGCGGGTGCCGGTCTCGCATCGAGATTGGCGATCGCCATGCCGGTGGCGCGCCGGATCATCCGGTCGATCATGGCGTCGTCGATGTCGGCCAGGGCCATTCTCCCGCCACGGGCGGCCCGGCCGCTGGACCTCTTGTCGCCCGACTGCGCAAGAACGCTCATGACGATCCTTGCAAATGGGCGAACGTCGGCCGCCCTGGTGCCGTCGGTCGCGCAGACCAGCACATCGGTGTCGATCAGCGCCAGCGAGGCGGTGACGCGCACGATCCGGTGATCGGCCGCGCGCGCGCGTTCGTCCAGCCGCTGCAACAGGGCGATCTTCTCCGGCGCTCCGAGATTGCCGCCGGCCGAGATGACGGAATAGAGATCGTTGGGCGCCAAGTCGCTCCGGATCGCCGCACCTCCGCGTACCTGCGCATCCTGACCGAAACTCTGCATGCTCCGGGCTGCCGCCGACACGGCCATGAGGGCGCGGGGCGACATGTCGCTCGAATAGGCAAATCCGCTCTGTTCGCCAGCCACGGTGCGTGCGCCCACGCCCTGCGAGATGGAGAAGGTTCCGCGCGTCACCTTGCCTTCGTCGAGCCGCCATTCCTCGTGTGCGGTCGTCTCGAAATAGAGATCGGCGAAATCGGTTCCGGCACCGCCGAGTTCACCGAGAGCGGCATCGATGGCCTGCTCGTCGAGGTCGTTGGGGGCCAGCAGAGACTGAGAGATGCGAGACCAGCGGGCTTCCGTTGGAGAAGAGGCGATCGGCATGGGATGTTCCTTGATGTTGCGTACCGGAGGCGCGATGCGTCAGCGACCGGCAACCTGCATTTCGTCGATGAGAATGGACCCGGTGCGAAAGCGCCCTTCCCGATGCACGTCGCAGCCGACGGCGACGATCCCGCGCAGCATTCGCTTGAGATCGCCCGCCACCGTGAAATCGTGCACGGGGTGACTGACCTGACCGTTCTCGATCCAGAAGCCGCTTGCCGCCTTGGAGTAGGCGCCCGTAATTGGGTTGACGCCGCCCCCGATGAACTCTGTCAACCACAGCCCGCGCCCCATCTTGCGCCAAAGCGCCGCGAGGTCTTCCTCCGGCTCGGCCAGATTGCTTTTCAGGGTCAGGTTGGTCGGGCCATCTGCGTTGCCGGTCGAACGCAGGTTCATCTTTCGCGCGGCGAGCGAATCCAGGAACATCCCTTCCACCACCCCGTGCTGCACGACATCGCGCGCACTGCCGGCAACGCCCTCGCTATCGCTCCCCGCGCTGGCAAGACCGAAAGGCTCGAAGGGATTCTCCGAGAGCGTGAGATGCGCGGCCATGACCTGTTGGCCCACGGGATCGGGTAAGAAGGTTTGCCCCTGGTATTGCGCGCCCCCGCTCAGCGCATTGCAAAGCTCCCCCAAAAGCCCGGACGCGATGCGCGCATCCAACACCACCGGGGATTTCTGCGTTACCAGTCCCTCGGCGCCAAGGCGCGGAATGCTGCGCAGCACCGCTTCGGCGCCTATGCTGGCAGATGTCGGAAGCTCTCCGATATGTCGGTGGCTGGCGCTCCAGTAGTCCCGGACCATAGCGTCGTCGCGCTCGGCGATCGCGACGCACCAGCGGTGATGGATGGAGGCGCTTCCGGCGTCCCGGAAACCCTGGGTCGTCGCTCGCGCCCAGCGGTTGTCGCTGCTGGAGGCGCCTGCGTCCACCACGCGAACACGCTCGCCGCTGCCTGCTGCCAGTGCGCCGCTTTCAATGGCAAGCGCATCGCCGGCCATCTGCATCGCATCGTAGCCCGATGGCGCAAACAGCGGCACGCGCACGGGATTTCGAGTGACCCAGTCAGGATCGGCAAGCCCCGCCTCCGCGTCCGGCTGCACTTGCCCGGCGATGGCGACTGCCTGCTCCACCGTGCGCAAAACGGATGCCCGGTCGAGAGCCTGCGTGCTCGCCCGGCCCGTGCGGTGACGATTGTAGACAGTTATCGCCAGCGACTGGCTCCCGTCGCGATAGGCCTTTTCCACGCGACCGTTGCTGGCGCGCGCGGTGATCCCGCCGTTCTCGGCAACAACGACCATCGCCTCGCTCGTTCCCAGCGCAGCCACATGCGCGATCGCCGCTTCGGCAAGCTCGGCCAGCGTCGCCTCGCTGTGCATCAGGTAACCGTCTTCGGCGGGAGACGCTGTGGTATGACGCATGTCTGTAAACTCCTCCGGCTTTCAAGCCGTCAAACGCAGGATCTGCCGGCGACACTGAAGGCAGCGCGGATATCGGCGGCACAGGGCCGCCAGTCGACCGACCGACCGGCCAGCCAGCGATCATTGTAATATGTGCAGTCGTAGCGCTCGCCCGCATCGCAGATCAGCGTCGCGATGCTGCCTTGCTTCCCCGCCGCGGTCATTTCACGCGCAAGTTGCAGGCACGCCCAGACATTGGTGCCGGTGGAGCCTCCCACGCGCTTTCCCAGGACTTCCGCCACCGCGCGCATGGCGCCGATGCTCTGCGCATCGCTCACCGCCAGCATCCGGTCCACGACGCCGGGGACATAGCTCGGTTCGACACGCGGCCGACCGATTCCCTCGATAAGCGACGCGCACCCCTCCGGAAGGGTCTCGACCGTGGGATCCTGAAAATTGCGATGGAACACCGATTGCTCGGGATCTGCCACGCAAAGCCGGGTGGCGTGGCGCCGATACCGTATGAAGCGGCCGATCGTCGCCGAAGTTCCGCCGGTTCCGGCGCCGCAGACGATCCAGTCGGGCACGGAATGGCGTTCCTGAGAAAGCTGCGCGAACAGGCTTTCGGCGATGTTGTTGTTTCCGCGCCAGTCGGTCACCCGTTCGGCATATGTGAACTGGTCGAGATAATGCCCGCCCGTTTCCACGGCGAGCTTCTGCGCCACGTCATAAACCGTGCGCGGGTCGTCCACCCTGTGAATTTCGCCCCCCTGGAATTTGATGGCTTCCAGCTTCGGCGCGGCGGTAAGAGCCGGAACCACGGCGATGAAACGCAGCCCCAACAGGCGCGCGAAATAGGCTTCCGACACCGCTGTCGAGCCGGACGAAGCCTCGATCACCGTCGTGTCCGGACCGATCCATTCATTGCACAGGGCATAAAGAAAAAGGGACCGCGCCAGGCGATGCTTCAGGCTGCCCGTGGGATGCGAACTCTCGTCCTTCAGATAGAGGGTCACACCCGGCAGCGCGGGCACGTCCAACGAGATGAGGTGCGTGTCCGCCGACCGGTTGAAGTCGGCCTCGATCTTGCGCAGCGCCTCGAACAGCCACGCCCGGCGACAGGCCCGTGTCATGAGCATGGCAGGGCTCCTGCCTGCGCGGATGGCATCGATGCGCCAAGCAGCAGCTGCACCCGTCGCTTACGACCCATTCCGCACATGCCGGCTTCACCTGCTCCAACCTACCTGGTTCGTGCTGGTTACCGTGCCCTTGCATCCGTGCCTTGCGCTGACACGCGCGATGATTTTACCCAGAGTGCAAGATCGCCTCGTCATCGGAACGCCTCCCGCCGCCTCGAGATGGCGGCGGTGGGCGTTCCCTCAGTTGGCCGGCAGGTTCTTTGCCGCTTCGAGTTCCTTGCGCATGTGCGCCACGTCGCTCTCGCTCACCGGCCTGGCGGCATTGCCCCAGCTGTTGCGGATGTAGTCCAGCGTTTCGGCGATCTGGCGGTCGTCCATTTTCCAGGCGAACGAGGGCATGCCTGCCCCGGTCGGTTTGCTGTGCGTCGATGCGGCCCGTCCGCCCACCAGCATGACCTGGATCGCGCTGGCGGCATCGTCCGACTGGAGGCCCTGATTGCCCGCGAAGGCCGGAGTCATGTTGCCCATGCCCTCGCCGCGAACGCCGTGGCAGGCCGAGCAGTTGACTTCATATCGCAGCGCCGCCCGCTTCATTGCGGGACTGCTCGCCGGGATCGCCTCGGGACGTTTCCTGTCCGAGGGCGGCAGCGACTTGAGGTAGACGGCCATGGCCCTGATATCCGCGTCCGACAGATACTGGAGCGAATGCTCCACCGCCTCGGCCATCGGGCCTGCGGCGATCGCAGTCGTGTCGCCACCGGTCTTGAGGTACTCGGCGATGTCCTCGACGGACGCCTTGCCCAGCCCGAAGTGATCGTTGCCGGTGAGATCGGGCGCATACCAGTACCCGATGCGTCCCCCCTGAAGATAGCGCCCCGTGCTTTCCGCGCCCAGCAGGTTGCGCGGCGTATGGCAGGCGGAACAGTGCCCGCCCCCATCTACAAGATAGCGCCCCCGCTCCCACTCGGGAGACTTGCCCGGCGTCGGTGCCAGCGGCTTGCGGTCGTAGAACAGCATGTCCCAGCCCGCCATCGCCAGGCGGATACTGAAGGGGAACATCATGCCCCCGTTTTCGTCCACTGCATTGGAAACAGGCTTGACGGTCGACATGTAGGCCCAGAGGTCATGCATGTCGCGGTCGGTCAGCTTGGCATAGGCGGTGTAGGGCATGGCGGGATAGAGAAAGCCCTTCGAACCCTGCCCATGGCGCACCGCATCGAAGAAATCCCGCTCGGTCATGCCGCCGATACCGGTCTGCCGGTCGGGCGTGATGTTCGAGGAAAGGATCGTGCCGAAGTCGGTGTCAAAGCGGTAGCCCCCGGCGAACGCGCCCTTGGACCCGTTGTGGCAAGCCGCACAATCGGCGGCGCGCATCACATATTCGCCCCGCTTGACGGCGGCAGGATCGGCCATCTTCACATCGGCCAGCGCGATGCTGTCTTCGGCGACGGCCGAGCGCGAGGTATCGAGGGCACTGCGCGCCCAGGCGCCGACGCCGACGGCGCCGACCAGTACGGCGGCACTGGCGATCAGGGCAATGCGCTTCCAGTTGCGCGCGGGTCTCGCTTCAGCGGTGGAGTCCATGAAAGGTCAGCCTCAGGCGAGCGGCGCGGGCTTGCGCAGGTAAGTCTGGTGAATGGCCTGGGCCGTGCGAATGGCCAGGGCGCCGACGGTCCCGGTCGGATTGTAGCCGGCGTTGTTGGGGAACGCCGAGGCACCGACGACGAACAGGTTATGTGCGTCCCAGCTCTGAAGCCATGGATTGACGGCCGAGCTGGCGGGATCATCGCCCATCACCGCGCCGCCGATCACATGATCCGAGGCGACGACAGCGGTGGAGAAAGCCTTGTCCGCGAAGTTGAAGCCTGAAACATGGGCTGCGCCCATCTCGCGCGCGATCTCGACGGCGCGGTCCATCGTGTACTTCGCCATGTTACGATCGCTCTGGGCATAGTCGTAGGTCAGGCGCAGCAGCGGAACGCCGAACCTGTCGCGGTAAGTGGGATCGAGATCGAGCGACGCGGCTTTCGTCGGCATCGAGCAGCCCTGGTTGAAGATCGTCCCGTAGTTGCGGTAATACTTCGCGTAGCCCTTCTTGAAACCGCTGCCCCAGCGCGGCGTGCCCGGCGGCAGGTTACCGGCCTTGGCGATCGGGGCGCCGTCGCGCGAGAGCGTCAGGATGCCGGCGCCGCCGATGAAGTCCAGGTTCGAATGGTCGAAGTTGTCGCCGTTGTAGTCGTCGATCTGCGAACCGAGACCGCCGGTGCCGATGAACGGGTTGATCTGCTCGTCCTCGAACCACATGTCCGTGCCGGAAACGGTCTGGAAGCTGAAGTTGCGTCCAATCGTGCCTTCGCCGGTCTTGGGATCGTAGGTCTTGCCGATGCGCGAATTGAGCAGGATGCGCACGTTGTCCACCTGGAAAGCAGTGAGGCAGACGATGTCGGCGGGCTGCTCCACTTCGCGGCCATGCTCGTCGATGAACGTGACGCCGGTGACGGTCTTGCCGTCCGCCGCCTTGTTCACTTTGGTGACGACCGACTTGGTGATGACCTTGAAGTTCGCCCGGCGCACCAGCACCGGGAAGATGCACGCCTGGGGGCTGGACTTCGAGAAATTGCCGCAGCCATAGGCCAGACAGAAACCGCAATAGGTGCAGGCGCCCATGGTGACGCCCAGCGGGTTCACATAAGGCTGCGAGATATTGGCGCAGGGGATCGTGAAGGGGTGCAGGCCCATGCGCGTGGTGGCGTCGTTGAACAGCTCCATCATGCGCAGGGTCTTGAGCTTCGGGGTGGGATAGTCGCGGCTGCGCGGGCCTTCGAACACGTTGCCGTCCGGCTGGATCTCGCCCTTGATATTGCCCGCCTGCCCGGAGATTCCGGCGATGCGCTCCCAGCGGTCGTAGAACGGCTCCAGTTCGTCGTAAGTAACACCCCAGTCCTGAAGCTGCATCTCCCCGTCCTCGGCCTTCTTGCGGCCGTAGTGCTCGATCGTCTTCGAGCGGACCTCGAAATCCCAGGGGGAAAAGCGCCAGGCCATGCCCGCCCAGTGGAAGCCCGCACCGCCAACGCCGCCGCCCATCTCGAAGATACCGAAATCGCGCAGCGGCGCGGCGACCTGCCCCGCGTGGTTGCGAAACGTCACGGTATTGTCGCGCGGAGGCGAGAACAGCTCCTTGCGCTGGCCCCAGCGCAGTTCGTCCGGATCGACGGCGGGTGGCGTGTGCGTGGACGTGTCGATCCACGGACCGCGATCGATCGCGACCACGTTGAGCCCGGCGCGGGTGAGTTCCTCGGCCATGAGCGAACCGGACCACCCGAGCCCCACCACAACCACGTCTGCCTTGGGCCGTTTGCTTGCCATGTCGTTTTGCTTTCTTCGAATTTCGCCTGGGACCGCGTCGGTGGAAAAGCGTCAGTCCTTGGGAATGAGGCTCACGGGTTCGAGCCCGAGATCCTCGCCGGTACGGTCGGCGTAGAGGCGGTAATCATAGCGGGCGCCGGGGAAGCCGATCATCTTCCAGCCGGCCATGTCCTTGTTGCCGCCGTACATCGGGTCGCCGAAGTAGCCCTCGCGCACGTTGGACAGCATGAGTTCGAAAAAGGCCCTGGTGTTCACTTCGGGCGCGAGTTCGATCGTGCCGGCTTCCATGCCAGTGAGGATCGCGTCCTGCTGCTCTGCGGCCAGATCGGCGAACGAGGCCTGGTGGCTGCGCTGCGCATAAGCTTCGAGTGCGCGCAGACCGGTTTCGTAGCGCTCGCGGGGGGTGGCGATGAACTGCGGCTTCTGCATCAGTTCGTCCTCGCCGGGCGCCTTCGGGCCGGAACGATAGAGCATCGCGCCGCTGCCGAATGCCCCCGCCAGCTGTGCATCAAGGAAATCGACACAGCCCGCCGCGCTTGCCGAGGGGCCAAGCTCGTCGCCGGGGATCAGCCTGTCGAACACGGCAGCAACGGTGCGCCGATCGATTTCGCGCACCAGGACCTGCGGTTTTCCGCCCTGCGGCGCAGGGACCGGCATGAAGGCCTTGTCGAGCGCCATGTCGTGCGGGAAGCCCTGCATTTCTTCGGCGAGAAGCTTGGCAGCCGGCACCGCGCCGACGGCCAGGCCCAGCGAGGAGAGGATTTCCCTTCGTTTCATCGAACAGCCCTTTGCTTCACCCCGGCCGACATCTCGCTCAAAGCGCCCAGGCGCGGCGCAGCCGCATCGCATCGCGCAGGCCGGGGCCGCACGGCGACGGGACACGCCGATACCGGGACATGGTGTCGATCCGTTTCGCGAACGACCCGCGACCGGAAGGGCCCGCAAGGGTTCCGATGGCCGTTCATCTCTTCTGCCTCGCCCATATTTGCGCCTCCACGGCGTGACAAGCAGCTATCGTCGTGCGACTTAGGTGGAATGAAAGAATCTCTCATTTTGAGAGGCCCGTAAGTCAAAAGCTGACCGCGGTTCGCGCCCCTACGATGATCGCATCGCGATTGGCCTTGGTGCCACCGGGCCGATGAAGCCATTGCACATCCGGCCGGATCTGAAGAAAGCGCGACACCTGCGCACCATAGAACAGCTCGAGCGCGTTCTCGCTTGTTCCCGGCAAGCCGGCCGCAAAACCAAGGGAAAGACGTTCGCGGCGGTAATCGGCCAGCCGCCGGTTGAGATGGTTGGCGCTGATCGCGATACCCACCTGATCCCGGGCACGCGCGGCGAAAGGGCCGGTCCAGACCATTCCGGCCGCCAGCGAGCGATCGACAATGCTCGTCGCGGCGTCGGCCAGAGTCGCATTGAAGAAGATCTTGACGTTGCGATCGCCGCCTTCATGCGTGTGGAAGCGCGCAACCACGCTGGAATAGCCGCCATAGGAGCCATCCCTTTCCTGGAAGGGCAGCCCGCTTGCTGCCGCCGGGGCGCGCTCCCGGTCCAGATAGACGTCGTCACGGGCCGCCGTGCTGTACCAGCCGCCGACCTTCACCGAAATCGCACCATTCCTGCCGACGCGGGGAGACCAGCCGAACTCTGCCGGGACAAGCGCTCCAGTCCCGCCCGAAGGGTTCAGGACATCGAGAAATCCCGTCGTCAGATTGCGCGGGTTGACCTGGTAGACGCCCACCTTGACGTAAGTCGCCGATCCGGTCGCCACTTTGGCGATCGCGCCCCACTGGCTGATCGGATAATTGTACCAATAGTCCGATACGATGTTCCCGACCTGGTTGCCGCAATAGGACAGGTTTATGAAGTCGCAATCGAACTCCTCAAAATCGCTGCCTGGGTTACTGCGCCCCACCCGAAGTGACACACGGTCCCCCAGCTTCTGATCGATCCAGAACTGGGAGATGCGCGTGACATTGCCGCGTCCGAAGATTTCCTGAGGCCCGAGCAGGGCCCCGATCCCCGACCGCGTGTTGATCCCCTGCCCGTCGCGATGGGAGATCGAAAGCGTGACCGCTCCCCCCTTCCATCCCACAAGCCGCTCCATGTCCGCCTGCCCGGTGAATGAGGCCTGCCCCGCATGGACGAGCGCGTCGCTGTTCCCGCCGCGCACCGCGATGAGGTCCTCCGACGTATAGTTGATCACGAAGTCGAAGCCGTCGCGCTTTAGGCGGTCCTTCCACGCCCAATAGGCGCGGAGTGGATTCGCTGCGACTCGGCTGCCCTCGTTCTCCGCCGCCTGGTCGGACGACGCGCTTTCCTCCCTCGTTTCGGAAGCAAACGCTGTGGCGGGGACGAGGCCGGTTCCCGGTCCTGCGGCCAACAGGCAGGCAAGTATGCGGCAGGATCGAAGGTTCGCCGCGCATTTGGCGAAAAAAACAGAGCGCATGGCGTGAAGTCCGATGAGTATAGGGGATGACGCGGCCGACAGGTGCCGCCTGGAGGCTTCCTCTTTCGCTTGGGGCCGCCATCTTCAAGCTTGCGTGGAATTACCTCTCATATTATCTCTTACGAACTCTCATTTTGTGAGATTCTCTGTGACAGATTCTGGTATGCGGCCTGTCTCCCGGCCTACGATAATCGACCTTGCCCGTGCCGCCGGCGTCAGCGTCTCTACGGTCGATCGGGTGCTGAACGGACGCGACCCCGTGCGTCAGATCACCGCCGATCGCGTGCTTGAAGCCGCTGAACGGATCGGATTTCGTGGCCTTGCCGCTCTCCGTCATCGCGTCGCCAACTCGCGACCGGTCGGCAGACTCGGCTTCCTGCTCCAGCTTCCCGCACAGCAGGAATATCGCATGTGGGGAGAACGGCTGGCGGAAGCGACCCGCGCCAGCACGATCATCCACGGCCGCCCCAGCATTCGCTTTCTGGACGATCTTTCGCCTGAGAACGTGGCCGAGAACATCATGGCACTCAGCCGCGAGGTCGATGCGCTGGCTGTCGTTGCCCAAGATCATCCAAAGATAAACCATGCCGTAGATATGCTCGCGGCGGACGACGTGCCGGTATTCACGCTCGTGACCGGACTCAGCGCCCAAGGGATAGCCGGCCATATCGGCATCGACGATCTCAAGAAGGGACGCACCGCCGCCTGGTTCATTCATGGTCTGTCGCATCGGCACCGCGCGGAAGCCGATTACAAAGTCGCCGTTCTGATGGGCAGCGCCCGCTATGTCAGCCAGGATCTCGCGGAGGCCGGCTTTCGCAGCTATCTGCGCGAACATGCCCCGGATGCCCGACTGATCCAGACGAGCGCCACTTTGGAAGACAACGACCAGGCCTTCTCGATCACCGCTGACCTGCTGGAAGCCCAGCCCGACATTGCAGGCATCTATGTCGCAGGAGGCGGCGTTGGCGGCGTCATCGCAGCATTGCGGACGCTTGAAAAAGACCGGCTGCCCATCGTCGTCGTCAACGAATTGACCGAAGAAACCCGTGCCGCATTGGCGGACGACGTCGTTGAGGTCGTCCTGTCCCACCCGGCAAAGACCATGGCGAAATCTGCTGTCGAAGTGATGGCGCGAAATTTAACTCACCCGGATCAAGGACGACAGCAGCATCTACTGGCATTCGAGATCTTCACCGCAGAGAATATCTGAAAGTTTATCGAAACAAGCGAATTCGCAATCTGATGTCGTCCAGTCAAAGTTAATCAGGCAAGGATCAACGCAGGAAGTGTCGGCGGTCAACGCCCACGCGGCGACCGAGCACAATGCTGGCAAACCATTGCTTCGGTTCCGCTAGAACTGGTTTGTAACCTCCGACCTCGGTGCTGGTTTGGAATTTTGAAAAGACAGGTGGCGCATCATTGTCCAGTGCAATGCCCCTCTCGACTTAAGATACACTTTCCCATCGCTAACGATCCGGAAACAGTAAAATCGATAGGGCTCGACATACAATGGACGACAAAACTCACGCGATGAGTTAAAATCACATCCCATCGTTAATTTTTTCATTTAAAGATGAAATACACCAACCAATTAAAGATAGGTACGATGGCATATTTGAGACACGCCAATCTCAGTAACCAACATTGCAAAATCAATCGCAAGCCTGAAATCTACCGAAACGTCAAACGGCAGTTTTGCGGCCTCCGCAGCACACAGGCACGGTGAGTATCTGCACTTCTCCTGACGTCAGGACAGCTCGATGCTGCGAGGTCGTGCCGTCAGTTCCAGAATGAGAACTTCTATAAGAGTGGCGACATTGGCAGTGGGATAGTCATCCGGCTGCTTCATCCACCAGGCGAGTATCTCGAAGACACCGGCTGTCACGAACGGCACGGCAAGATCTACCGGCAGCCAAGGGTTGCTGCGCGGCCGGCTTTCAGCGATATCGCGCGACCGGCGCATGAATTCCTGCCGCATCGCGTCCGCCGCACCGCCAGTCAGCAGCGTACGCCACAAGGCGCGATGGTCCGCAACGTAGGAACACATCGCCGCTGCCGAGTTGCCGCCGCGCTCGTCCTGTGCCTCCAGCGCAGTAAATCCGAAAGTGAGCAACTGACGGACTTCTTCGGTGGCAATGCTGGCGAGAAGCTCGTCCTTCCCGGAGAACCGGCGGTAGAACGTTGGATAGCTGAGTCCCGCCGCATCGCAAATCTCCTTGATGGAGATATCGTCGAGCGGACGTTCGGCGATCAAATTCAGGAAGGCGGCACGCATCGCCTCCAACGACCGCTGCGCGCGGGCATCGTCAGGTATCCGAGGCGTGGTCGTGCGGGGTCTGGCCAAGCTTCCTCTCGATCTTTATCCCTCCCGTTAGCCGCTGCCGAGGCAACGTTCAACAGGGGCTCGCCTCAGTCGTCCCCGTTGCAGCCATCCTCGTTCGCCATCCAGTGTACGAACCGATGGAGGGGATACATCGCGTCATGCGGATTACCGATGGCGCTTGGCCCCGCTTCGCCCAGCCGCACTACCCGCTGCGCGCCTGCGCTTGCCAAGCGATCGCGCAGGCCCTTCATGCGATCGAAAGGCCAGACGCCGACCGTCTGGGTGGCGACGTTGACATACTTCACCGCTTCCTCCAGCGAGTGTACGCAGACCACGTTGGAGGTCTTCCGCAGCGGATGGAAGTCGACCGGCTCCTCCGAGCGTATCGCCACACCCCGCCCGTCGCTCGCCCCGAAAACCGCATAGTCTTCGTCCATCATGCGCAGCCCGTCGATCTGCTCGCGCAGGTCCGATTCAAGCGGGCGCGGCGCTCCCTCGCCCATATGATCGACCCGAATTTCGGCAGCCAAGGCCTCGCAATAGCGATCCGCGTCCTCCGGGCTCGCCTCTATGAAAGTGAAGCGACTGCACACGCAGGCCTCCTGGTTGGCCATCGCCACGTCGAAGGCGTTGCGCCAGGCGGCCTCAGCAAGCGCCTTGTCCGAAGCGAAGACCTCGCGTCCGACCATTGAGATCGAAGTCTTGGGATCGAACGACACCAGCTGGAATCCCGGCCCGATGTATTTCATCACATTGTTGATGGCGTCGCCGCCGCCCCAGGCGACCAGCTTATCGAAATACTGCGGACGGAACAGCACGCGCTCTACCGCTTCGTCGCCGCCCCGCCAATATACCGCAGACATCGAACGCACGACCGGATGGTCCGGGTCGACATCCGCCATGGTACGCAGAAACGCAACGGTCGAGAACGGATCGGCGGAGGCCATCTTGAAGACGTTCACCGCCTTGACCAGCGCGCCCTGCGCGATCGAGCGAATGCCCTGAGCGGGAGCGTTGCCCGGCAGCACATGGATCAGGCGCGGCGCATAAGCGCGGATGAAACTGCGGCGCCCCTGGTGGTCGGTATGTGGAATCCACGTGTCCAGCGCCTGCGGATCGGGGAAGTTCTGTTCCACCACTTCGCGCAGCGACCGCGGATCGAGATACTCGGCTGCGTTGCGCATCGTGAACTCGATCATGGCGCGCGGTTGCAGGCTCACTTTCGCCATTCGCTCGATACATGCGCCGACATAGGGGTTGTTCGGATCGACCAGTCGCTGACCGGTCTCGGCCAGAAAATCGATGATTTCGGCGATCGGCGTGTCCAGCAGCGGCGGCAGTTCGGTACGCGGGCAAACGAGAAGGTCCATGTCCAGCTTTGGCGTCGCGAAGGCAACGCCAAGATCTCGCGAACGATGAACCGAATCCGCGCCTTCGACAAGCGCGCCGCGAATGAAGAAGGGAGCCGAATCCGGTTGTGTTTCCGAAATGGCGGCGGGATCGCTGTGCATGTTCATGGGCTTATCTCCCAGGTCAGGAAAGGCCGCGGACATAGGCGTCGACAGTGCCGGCGCAGCCGATCTTGTCGTCGCCCTTGATGTCGGCGTAGCGGGTGATGGTATCGGCGATGGACGGCGAAGCATGGCCACAGGCACAAGGCCCGAAATCGACCTCGATCTTGTCCCCCGAGATGACGCCGCCCCAGCGGCCCTCCATGGAAAGGTCGAAGAAGGCGGCACGCGCCTCGATCTGGCCCTGGTCCGTGGGCAGCAATTCGTCTCCGTTCTCGTTTAGCGGCAGGCACACGAGCCATGGCGGGATGTGATACCGCCCATGGCTGCACTGAGGCATATTCGACTGGATTTCCTGCATTCCGTAGGAAAGAAACGTGCGCTCGGACGAAATGTTGAAAGTCTCGTAGACGAATTCTCGGTAATCGTCTGGCAACTGTGCCCGCTTCAGGCCTCCGCTGCAAAACAGGGCGTTGCGCGGGTTGAAATCCTTCGCGGAAAAGCCGCGATCCCGCACCATCCTTGCCACCTGATAATGGCCTGCCCACATGCCCATGAGGAACTGTTCGTCCTCGCGCGCGGCGATGATCGCATCGACGACGGCATCGATGGCATCGGTCATGGCCTTCTGACGCTGGGCGGCCGATTCCTCGAAAGCAGCGATCTCGCCGGGGGTGGCTACCCCGTCGGCAATCCGCTTGCGCATGACGATGGCGCCGGTGATCGAGCCCACCGTCATAGGCGGCGCCGGCGAGATGAACGGCGCCACGTCGGTACGCGCGAAAGCCTGGAAAAGCCCCAAGCCCAGAGCGATATTCTTGGGCACCGCAGCTACTGGACCTGTGCTGAAGAAGCGCCGCGACTGGTTGTCCTGAACGTCGGCGCCCCAAAGCACCGCGTTCACAAGGTCCTGGCTTCCATGCGCAATATCGGCCCCCGAGGAGTTCAGCATCGCCGACTTGCCTGTCGTGCCGCTGGAACAGGAGACATAATGTCCCGCATCCTGAAGGCGAACGATCCACTGATCGATCCCCTCGATCTCCGACAGATCGACGTTGTTGGTCGGATGGGCGGACACCGTGCCGAGCCAACGGGTCAGCTTGTCCCACTTCTCATCGAGCAGGAAACTTTCGGGGTACGACTTGTAGGCTGTGTGCGGCAACAGCAGCGCCACGGCATCTTCCCGGCTTGAGATGGCGGAAATCCCAACGTCCTTGGCCCGCATAGCCAAGACCTTGATCCTCTCGGACTGCTCCTCGAACCGCTCGTTCATCGCGGCGACCTGCGCGTCTCGAACGTCCTCGAACGCCAAATCGAAACCGGCTCGAGTGGGCATGTGCGCCAACAGGCTGTCGGTTACAGTTCCCATGCATTTATCCTCTTCCAAGCGGAGCCGCGTTTGCGCGAGTCTCTCGAATTGCCGTTATGTTATTTAAAATTACACATGACGCAAGAGGATCCCTCGTCCGTCAGGTCGCATCGCCGAAGCGATATCCTGTCAGCCGTTCGGACAAGTCCCAGATCTTCGTTCGCAAAGTCGCATCGTGCACCGAACGGGCAAACTCGCATTCGCCGGGCGGCCCTTTCATCTCCTTGAAGCCCTTCGGACCGTAAAGGCGCCCTCCAACCACTTCGGGAGACGTCGCCGCGTGAATGATCGGGAGCGCCCCTCCGGACGCTGGCTGACCTATCAGAGGCGCGATAAACCGCGTGAAGAACAAGCTGCGAAGACTCGCGCGGCCCTGCCCTCCCTGGAACAGGTTGGTCGATGCGAACCCCGGATGCGCCGCCAGACTCAAGATTCCCCAGCCCGCTGCCTCGCTCCGCTTCTGCAACTCCACGGCAAACATGGCCTGCAGCAGCTTCGACGTACAATAGGCCGGTCCGGCCTTGTAACGCGCCACATCATCCAGCGCATCGAGATCGAGTTTCGCATAATGCTGGGCCAGGCTGGTGACGCTGACCACACGCGCACCCGGTCGCAGCAAGGGCAGCAAGCCGGCCGTTACCGCGAAATGGCCAAGATGATTGACGCCGAACTGGAGCTCATGACCCTCGGCGGTTACCTGGCGGGCCGGCGGTGTCATAACTCCAGCATTGTTCACCAAGATGTCCACTGCTTCGCCCCGATCCCGCAAGGCAGCGGTGAAAGCCGCTACGGACGAGAGGCTCGCGAGGTCGAGCAGCTCAAACCTGACATCCGAACCGTGCGAAACCTCCGACAGCGAACGCACCGCCATCTGCCCTTTTTCGGCGCTCCGTCCAGCTACGATAACGCGATGACCGGCACGCACGAAGGCTGCTGCCGCCTCATGACCGAGACCGGCCGTGCCGGTAACGACCACAAGTGACGATTGGGAGCTTACTGCTTCCATCGATTACCCCTCCTCATCTGACCAACGAAGCTCACTGCACTGTAATATTTATGCAAAGCACGAATCGACTTGCTGAACCCGCCAGATTGTGCATTCTATCTGTATCTTCAAATAACACAGGATGGTCAAACACGCAATTTTGTCCAAAATTCCTCGATGTTTTTCGAAGATTTCACGGCAGTCGCTCATCATAATGCATTAAAAAATGACTGGAGAGGCGAGATGACGAAAAGGCACAAGGCGCCACCACCTGCATTCGATGGTGCATCAAGACTGGAGGCGCCGCAGCGGGGTGAAAGCGGGGAAGTGGCCGCAATCCTCGAAGATACATCGCGGGCCATCGTCAATTCCAGGACACTTCCATATCGCGTAGATACGCCGCGAAACGCATGCATGATGAATGGTTTGACGGCTTCGGCGTCGAGCCTCGAGGCTGGAATGAATTGGCCGCCAATTCTTCGGGTTTCAGCCTCATTGCCACTCTACCAACAACCAAGAAATTGTCTGCCGATGCTGGGACAACGGACGCGCTTCGGGGCCTCGAATTTGCAGCGATCCGCTTCTGCAGTGAGCAACTGAGAAATCCATGTCGGACCGATCCGCAAACCAGGCCGCTCGCGCCGAGTGGCGTTTGCACTGGCCGCTGGTGGTAGCCTCGGCAATGGGGTTCTCGCTCCATTCGCTTTCATCCTATTCCCTCGGGCTCTTCATGGAGCCACTCGGACGCGAATTCGGATGGGCCCGCGCCGAAATATCCATTGTCAGCGTCATTCCTGGCATACTCATGGTGCTACTATCACCAGCGATCGGCGCTGTGGTCGATCGTTACGGAAGTCGCCGGATGGCTTTGCCATCCATTGCCCTGACCGGAGGATCGATCGCTCTCGCCGGTCTGGCGAGCGGATCGCTCGCACAGTGGATGCTTATATGGCTGATTTACGGAGTGGTCAGTCTTGGCGTGAAAACGACGGTCTGGACTACCGCAATCTCCCGCGCTTTCGAAGCGGGTCGCGGCCTGGCCCTGGGAGTTACGCTTACCGGCACCGCAATCGCCCAGATTGCAGTGCCTCCACTGGCGCAATGGCTGATCGATGACTTTGGCTGGAGGCAGGCCTATATCTGGTTGGGATTAGGATGGGCCGCCCCCTGCTTCATATTCGCCGTTGCATTCCTGTACGACGCCAGCGATCGTGAAAGGCTGCAGAACAGGGCCCAGCAACGTCGCGACCCAGCGCCTTCAGGTTACGGACTCACGCTTGCTCAGGCTCTGCGCAGCCGCCCTTTGCAGCGGATAGGCGCATCGACGTTGCTGACAATGTTCATCGGGACAGCGATCATGATCCACCAGGTGCCGATTCTGACGGCAAGCGGAATCACACGATCACACGCTGCGTGGCTGGCAAGCCTGGCGGGCGTTGCAGGGATCATCGGCAAACTCGCGACCGGCTGGATGACAGACCGTTGGAATGCGCGAACGATCGGGGTCATCAGTCTTACTGTTCCGGCATTGGCTTACGGAATTCTGATCGACGCCACGCGGTCACCCACGTTGACCATAATAGCCATGATGATCATCGGCTATACGATGGGCACCAAGCTGCAAATCTGTGCCTATCTGACCGTTCGCTATGCAGGTACGCTTCACTATGGCAAGGTCTTCGGCGTCATGACCAGTATCATAGGCATCGGCGGCGGACTTGGCTCAATCGCTGCAGGTGCGGTGTTTGACAAGTTCGGGCATTACGACCCGTTGCTCGTGTTTGGAATCGGTAGCAGTTTCGTTTGCGGCGGGTTGCTCTTCCGACTGAAAGAATATCCTAACTGGCACGAGGGCACTGCCCATTGAATTCGCGTCTAAAAGTAATTCGTCGTACAAGCCGATTTGGCCTCATATAGGATAGGCCGCCGCATCGATCTGACTCATCGCAGGCCGAACTACAAGAGCGGTAAGAAACTTGATGATATTATCAATGGGATAATCTTCAGGTTGAGCCAGCCACCAGGAAAGTATCTCAAAAATCGCTGCCACGACGAAAGACGATGCTAACTCTACTGGCAATCCTGGATTGTGCTCTCTGCGGGATAAGCCGAGTTCGCGTGCGATACGTAAAAATTCGTCCCGCATTGCTGTCGCAGCTCCTCCCGTGAGCAGTTGCTTCCAGAGCAGGCGATGGTCAGACACGTACGTACAAAGCGCCTCTAGCGACATCTGTTCTGCGTTGGTGTCAAAGATAGGAAGTGTCAGTGTAAGAAGCCGCTGCACTTCTCCCGCCGCGATATCTTGCAGTAATTCATCCTTGCCTGCATATCGGCGGAAGAACACCGGATAGCTAACTTCCGCCTCATTCGTTATGTCCCGAATCGTTATCTCGTTCAATGGTCGCTTGGACAGCAGCCTCAAAAATGCCTGCTGCAATGCATCACGGGAACGCATTGCGCGGGCATCGTGGGGGCGGGACATTCGTCGCGCCGACTGCTCACTCTTCGACATTCATTTTACTCTTTTCTTTCAGTTCCTTGACAGCCATTTCCGCTTCGAAATCACTTCCCCGCATCAACGACAGCTGCGGGAACAACCATACACACATTTGCTTGACGGTCTATCGGACCTATTTTACATTCCACTGTAGAATGCAAACAGGTTCAGCAGCAGTTTTTCGTTAGTTATAGACTGCCCTAACGTTTACAAATACAAAACAGTTCACCTGTGTGAACATAAGGGGATTGAGGATGTACTGTCATCGAGCGATTTTGCTCGCAGGTGTTGCATGCGCAGCGCTTGCGGAACCCAGTTATGCGCAAGACACGGCGTCAGAGACACCGGCGGCGATATCGATCAATGACATCGTTGTTACAGCGCGGCGAAAAGGAGAAAGTCTGCAGGACGTCCCGCAGACGGTGAACGCCGTGGCTGCAGACACAATCCAGAAGCTTCGCATCAACAACGCTTCCGACATCGCCCAGATCGTTCCGGGCCTAAGCATAGAAGGTTCATCATCCGGTGCCAGCGGGGCATTTGGCGCGAGCTCGGGCCTTCGCGGCGTTCCGACTTTTCTTTCCTCGAATGCCAGCCCCGTCGTCCAGTTCTATCTCAACGACGCCCCTACCGGACGGGGCCCCGAAGTAACGCGAACCTTGTTCGATATCGGGCAGGTCGAAGTTCTGAAAGGTCCGCAGGGAACCCTTCGAGGCCGTTCCGCGCCGACCGGGGCCATCACCATTACGTCGCGAAAGCCCGATCTCGATCAGATTGGTGGTTTCCTGAATATGAGCGCCTCATCGCGCGGGAATATGAACGTTCAAGCCGCTGTCGGTGTTCCGATCATCAAAGACGTGCTGGCGCTGCGAGTGGCCGGGGTGGTGGATCAGAACGAAGCCAACAGCGTCACCAGCATCAACTATCGCGCGGATCCACTCGTGCGCAACGAAGCCGTGCGGGCAACGCTACTGTTCGAACCCACGCCCGACTTCGAAGCGCAAATCATGTATCAGGGCGCCTGGAGAAATAGTCGCACTTTCAAACAGGTCGCCAAATTCGGTTCTTCTACGGACGAAGCGCCAATCACGGCCAGCCAGCGGCTGGGCATTACTGATCGGCCCGATATCGAAGATGGGAACACAGATTTCATTGTCGGCCAGGCTGAATGGCGTTTCGGCGGTCAAAAACTGAACTACGTGGGATCATATCGTAGAACCCGGTCGAATACCGCCTCGACTCAAGATGCCGCCAATGTCCTGCCGGGAGTCGAGTATTATCAGACCGCGATTTCCGATGCGAAGGAAACGTCTCATGAGCTCCGACTTAGTTCGGAAGAGCGCATTTTCGATATCTTCGACTATACGATCGGCGGGTTCTACGACCGTGAGAAATCCCATACCGATGTGGACGGCGTTGCCCAGTTCCTCACCGGCGCTTTCGGGCGCCCCGGTGCACCGGTAGTGCAGAACCCGCTCGACCGATACACCTTGCGAACCGCGATCACGATCGATCCCATCGTGACCGAAAAGTCGGCTTTCGCAAGCCTCACCGCCCATCTTGGATCACGGACCGAACTCTCGGGAGGGGTTCGGTACATCGATTTCAAGAGGCGCGATCGGGTTACCCTCGATCTCCTCGGTGGCTTCAACGCTCTCAACAATCCGACGCGCGGCCTGCTACCCTGCTCTGCTCTGGGCGCTCTCAGCCCAGCACTGACAGGTGCAGTGGCGAGTCCGGTCTATACTGGAGCGCCCTCGGTATGCGATCTACCGATTGCAGGCCGGCAATTACAGAATCTCGATCGTAGCAAGACCTTCAAGCCGCTTCTTTACAATGTCTCGCTCTCCCACAAGTTCACGCCTGACTTCATGGCTTATGGTAATGTCGGCTCCGCCTTCCGTTCCGCGGGACCGGCCATCGGCATCACAAGCGCGCTCACCTGCTGCACGCAGGCGGGCGGGCCCGACCTGGGCTCGATCGAAGACCTTATTTTCCACGGCCAGGAGCGCTCAACCACGTATGAACTGGGCTTCAAGTCCAGTTTCTTCGACCGGCGTGTTCGTTTGAACGTTGCTTTGTTCAAGCAGAAGTTTGATAACTTCTTCTTCCTTACGCAGTCAACTCGTTATCTCGCAGTGACGGATCCAAACAATCCGCTCGCGAGCAATATCAACTCCTCCGAGTTCACCGCCGATGCTGATGCGAAGGTCAAAGGTATCGATGTCGAGCTCGGCTTCCAGGTAACCCCTCGTTGGAACGTCGATCTTGGCTTCACATGGTCCAAGGCCCAACTGGATGATGCGTTGGTTCCTTGCAACGATGGCAATTTCGACGGTGTCGTCGACACTATCGTGCCGACCACGCAGGACTTTATCGATGCCGGCGTTATGGTCGCAAGGTGCCGCTCCAGCGAGTCCATTTCCCGCACACCGCGCTGGAATCTGACCGTACAGTCCGAATATTCAGCGCCGCTATCGGATCGTACCGACGCTTTCATCCGTGGTAACTTTGTCTATTATCCTGACAATCCGAATGCCACTCAGATAATGGTCATCGACAAATACAGTCTTCTCAATCTATTCGCCGGTGTCCGCGACGCCGAAAACGGCTGGGAGATTTCTCTTTTCGCTAACAACGTGCTAAACACCCAACAGGTTTTGTCGGTGAACCCGGTCGCTCCGGTATCCGCAGGTGGTGCCGCCGCGATCTTCGGACGTCCTCAAACAGACTACTTCCAGATCGGTTATACACCGAGGCGAGAAGTTGGTCTTCTAGTACGCTACGCCTTTGGCGGACGATAGGTTATGAAGCGGAGTTCCGTAGCGGGCCTGCTGATGGTTCTGGCGACCTCGGCGGTCGCTGCCACGGCAGCGGCGCCAGAGGATGGGGAAGCGCAGCTAAAGGGTCTGTGGGACATGATCCACCAGACATCCGAACGTCTCGACCGGCAGAACCTGACACCGGAGCTTCGCGGCTCCGGTCCCTATCCCGCCCGCATGGAACTCGACCTGGCACTCCCCAACGCCACCATCTATCGTCCCGCCGACATGAGCACGCTCGGATCCAAGAAGCTGGGCGTGCTCATCTGGGGTAACGGCGGCTGTTCCAATGATGGGGCGAGTGCTCGTGCCCATTTGGCTCAGATTGCTTCCTACGGCTATCTCGTGATAGCGCCAGGTAAGCCGCTCACCGGCCCACTACCTCTGCCCGGCGCTGCCACGCCCCGACCGATGACGGTGTCTATCAAGGATCTTCGCGAGGCGCTTGATTGGGCCTTGAGCGAAAATGCAAACACGGGCAGTCCCTACTACGGTCGGATTGATCCGACCCAAGTCGCCGCCGCCGGCCATAGTTGCGGCGGCATGTTGGCTATTCTTCTGGCGCAAGACCCCCGCATCCGCACGGTGATGATCCATAACAGCGGAATCTTTCCGGTTCTGCCCGACAATCCGCCGCTCGTGATGCACCGAGATCGCCTGCGGGCCATCCATACCCCGGTCCTGCTTCTGGTCGGGGGCAAGTCGGATGTTGCATGGCCAGTTGCAAATGAAGCGTTCGACGCCATAGAAAAGCAACCGGTCTTTTTCGGTAGCATGAATGTCGGTCATGAAGGTACTTTCGCACTTCCGCACGGTGGACCGATGGCAGACGTAGCGGTAGCATGGATGCAATGGCGCCTCCGTAATGACGACGTGGCGGCAAGAACATTCGTTGGATCCAGATGTACACTTTGCACTAACACGTCTTGGATCATTCGCCAGAAATCCATTGGCCGGTAAATAGTGATCCTGACCAAACGCAGCCCAGATGCCTAGCAGGCGACGCCGGATGCTTCTTGCATATTCTAGGTTTAGAAGTTTCAGCACACATGGTGATCGTTGCTCCCGCATGCCCGAACCTACTACAGGGGTTCAGGCAGGATTCCCGCTTTGATATTGATGCGAAACCCAGGGTCACTCTCTCCAACAGCCAATCAATTTGTCAAGGACTGCGTAAATGGCTAAGATCAACAGCAGAGCGATCCAGCTCTTGGCTTCCTGCGCGGTCTTCTGTAGCGGATTGCCTGTTACAGCGCATAGCCGGGAGAAGACCGAGCAGAAATCCTGGATGGCAGATGCGATCGTCGCGGAACAGGGAACTGCCAAAACGGATGCAGCGAAGGAAGCGGTAGCGCTTAGACGCGCCAAGTTACTGATCGCCGCGATGACAACCGATCAGAAAATGCAACAGCTTACCGGCAGCCGTCCTGAAATCCTGCCAGAGCTTCCCAACTGTTTCGGCGCCCGGCATGCTCGCGGGATACCCGAACTCAGTATTCCTACATTCCGCATAACCAATGGTCCCGTGGGCGTCGGCCAAAACGATTGCGTGTCTCCCACCATCGTAGACACAAAGGCAGCAGGGATTTTTGGACCGGCAATGGCAGCGGCATACACGCATAGTTCCTCCGCCAAGGCAACTGCTCTGCCCTCCGCCATCGGCGTAGCTGCGTCGTTCGATCCGGCTGTTGCCTCCAACTACGGAAGCATCATCGCGGATGATATGAACGACCTTGCCCTTCACGTTTTCGAGGCGCCCGGCCTGAACTTGGCGCGCCTGCCGATACTGGGCCGCAACTTTGAGTATTTCGGAGAAGATCCTTATCTGACCGCGATCATGGCCACCTCCGAAATCAAGGCCGTCCAGGCCAAGGGCCTGATCGCCATGCCAAAACACTACGTTGCAAACGAACAGGAAACCAATCGGCAATCAGTCGATATGAAAGTCGACAGGCAGGTTCTGCGCGAACTTTATCTGCTGCCTTTCGAAATGGCCGTTAAGGACGGCAAGGCTGCATCGGTCATGTGCGCCTATAATACCGTGAACGGTACTGGATCTTGCGAAAACAAGGAATTGCTCACCGATATCCTTCGCAAAGACTGGAGCTTCACCGGCTACGTTCAGCCCGACTTTTTCGCCACGAAGACTACGGTGCCTGCCATGAAGGCCGGCATGGATCATGAAATGCCGCAGCCGATGCGGTGGTCCCCGAAGAATTTGAACGATGCGCTGGTTAAAGGCGATCTCGTGATTGCCGATTTCGATCAAGCACTCGAACGCCGTTACACGCAAATGTTCAAGGCTGGAATCTTCGATCGGCCGCTCGTTCAGCGCCCTATGGACATTGAGGGCCATGGCCGCGCCGCGCGCGAAATCGGAACGCGTTCGGCGGTGTTGCTTCAGAACAATGGCGCACTTCCAATTCGTCGCGATGTTGGATCGGTATTGGTCATTGGCAAGGCCTCTCAACCTTATGCGCAGCAAGCCGTAGCCGGCGGTGCGCTGACGGGTAAGCCGATGGGATCGGGTGGAGGCAGCTCGGACGTGGTCCCACACTATTCGGTGACACCGATCGAAGGCATCCGTAACGCGCTTCAGCAGCAAGGAAACACGCGTGCCGCCGTCAAGCTCGTTCTAATAGACGATGAAAACCGCACAGCGACCATCGACGGCGCTTCCACGAGTTTTGAGGCGGTACTTACCGAGGCGGCGGCAGCGGATGCCGTCATTCTGATGGCGGGCACCATATCCGAAGAAGGCGCCGACCGCGCGACATTCACGGTGCCAAGTGGCAAGGTTCTGGCGGGAAGTGCCGCGGATGGACACGGACTCGATTGGTATGCGGACCGATCCGACGTCATCGCCGTGCTTAACCCCGGCAAGGATCCGCGGGCCGCGCTGGCAAGGAACAGTCAGACCCTAGCGATGATCAAGGCCTTGCTGGGCACACCGTCGACAAGCGGCACTTCCATGTCCGGCAAAGCGGTGCTGGTGCTCAAAGACAATGCCAGTGTTGCAATGGACCCTGCGCTGGTGGGCCCTGCAGGGCCTGCAATCCTCGAAGCATGGTTCCCCGGCCAGGAAGACGGAAACATCGTCGCCGACTTGCTATTCGGCCTCAAGAATCCGGGCGGCAAGTTGCCGGTTACATTCTCATACGCCGGCAAAGGCTTTCTCGACAATATCACCCCGGAACAGTTTCCGGGAGTAGTCGGAAGCGATGGAAAAACGCAAACAGTGAGTTATACGGAAAAGCTCGCGATCGGCTATCGCTGGTACGATTCCAACCTGAGCGGCCAATGCGAACCTTCCAACGGGCGCAACCCCTGCGTCGCTTTTCCCTTCGGCTACGGCTTGTCTTACACCAGCTTCACGGAGAGCAAACCTAGCTTATCCTACAACGCACGCAAGAAAGTCTGGCGCGCGAAAGTTCGTGTCAAGAACACCGGCAAAAGCGCCGGCGCGCAGGTGATCCAAGTCTATGTGGCACTCCCTCCCAGTGCCAGCGAGATAGGCGCACCTCAACCTCCAAAGCGTCTCGTCGGTTTCCAGCGCATCCTCTTGCCCGCCGGAACAGCCAAGACGGTGTCCATCGCGATCGACCCCGCTGCCAGCAATCACCCGCTAGGTGTATGGGATGAAAACAGGAAAGACTGGATCACGCCGTCCGGTGAACACCGCATCTTGATAGGCACTTCCTCCTCGCCGAGCGACCTAGTTCCTGCAGGAACTATTAAATTGTAGGCACCAGGAATTCCCGGGCTCCCTTAAGCACATCGAAGCGAGTGTCTCACCTAGCCTCGCCGCGCATCTGGTGGTCGATAGTCATGCCGCGCACACGCGTCCCAAAGTCCGCGCATGACTTGCCGCGCGACCGCGCTTCGCCGTTCCACTCGAACGACCGCTCCGCCATCTCGGCGTGCGCTATAACAGCGCTCGTTTGACTGCTCGATATCACAACAAGGCGTCCATATGCCCTGCGAAATTCACGTAGATCCCGATCCGCACAAGGCCGGGTTCCGTCGGCGCTTACCAATTGAGAGCGAGCGGACGGATCGCTCGCTCAACGTTTTTGGAATCCATCTTGACCCCGCCAGCCTCGAATAACTGTGGACTCTCGGTCATGGAAACTGAGCATCTACATATGGCGTGAGCCGCGGTGCGGGTTAGAACCGACCGCAACGATGTACGCGGTCCTACGCACTTGACCCGCCTCGGAGAATTCCAGAACTACTAGGCGCGAGCCAAACCTAGAGGCTTGACGATCCCGAGGTCCATATGCGTGACGAAGCCTGGAGCGGCTGCGCAGACCGCCGGGATCGCCGTTGCACCCAGCAACGCCGTCCAGGTGATGCCGAGAAACGGCAGGTGGCCATCCGCCTCGGGTGATGCCGCAAGCGTCAGTTCGAACGAGGGCGCGCCTTCCACCAGGATCCGGTGACGGCTTTCGCCCAGGTTCCATGCAGGCGTCATGTCTTCGCCCATCCGGTAGTAGAGATGGTAGACGAGGAACGGGGCGCCGTCGACCAAGGCAGTCCATTCCCAGTGCTGTCCTGCCACCGTGCCTGCGCAAATGACGCCGCCCTCATAGGCGATGTCATGCGTGGCCAGCGCGATCTCGTGCCGTTCCGTAACGTCGCCGATCCGCTTCCCGAGGCCTTCCACCACGAACGCCATCGACTGCGCGAAGGCATGCATGGCGCCCGTCATGCAATTGGGCCGCGCCGCCAGCTCGTCCGGCGAAAGGCCGAACCCCATGTACTCGATATAGACCGAGGGCGTCTTGAGCTTGTCGGCGATCTCGAAGACCTGAATCCGGTCGATGCGGTCGGACAGGCGGGTGAGCGTGAGCGGCAGGATGTCGCCGATGAAGCCGGGATGGATGCCGGTGCCATGAAACGACACGCCACCCTCGCGGCATGCGGCCTCGATCTTCTCGACATCGGCGCGGAACGGTTCGCTGGCGTAGACCGGGCCCAGCGGGCTTACCACATTCTTGCCGGAGCGAAGCAGGCGGCACACCGTGTCCACATCGGGCAGCAGCGGCGCGAAGTGAACGCAATCGGCATCGAGCGCCAGGATCGCTTCCACATCGTCCGTCGCGGCAAGACCGATGGCGGGAAGGCCGACGAGTTCGCCCGCATCCCGGCCGACCTTGTCGGGATTGGTGACGAGAACCCCGACCGGCTGGAAATGGGGATTTCCGATGAAGTGTCGCAAGGCGGCCTGACCCACGGTGCCAGTAGCCCACTGAACGACGCGAAGAGGTTGGATTGTCATGACGTTACCGTTCCGATCTTCCATGCTGACTGTTGTGCGGCGCGGATTAGCCTGTGTTTCACAGGACCGCCCGCACCTGGCCGCCGTCGACCCTGTAGTTCGATCCCGTCACAAAGCCCGCGCGGGGGCTTGCCAGCATGCAGACCGCATGCGCGATATCGTCTGGTGTGCCCAGCCGGCCGGCGGGGGGCAGCTCGAAGATACCCGCCTCGGCCATGTGCCGGGTGACGTCAGCCACCGACATCCCCGCATCGCCGAACTGGGCGCGGCCCCATTGCAGGAGGCTGTCCATCATGATGACGCCGGGCGTCACCGTATTCACGGTCACGCCCGAATTGCGCAGCGAGCCGGCAAGGCTGACCGTGAAGTTGTTGAGCGCGGCCTTCGCGCCCGAATAGTCCGGTCCCAACCCGTTGGGCTGAAGCGATACCGCGCTGGAGATCTGGATCAGTCTTCCCCAACCCGCCTCGACCATCGATGGCGCGGCCAGCAAGGCCAAGCGCACCGAAGAGAGCGTATTGCCGTTATAGCTGTCCAGCCACTCTTCGATCTTCACGTCCAGCGGAGGCCGCGTGGTGCTGTCGGTAGAACTGCCTCCGGCGTTGTTCACCAGGATTTCTATCGGACCGCCCAGGGCGGCGACGGCCTGCTCATGCACCCGTTGGGCGCCGGCATCGGTCGACAGATCGCCTAGCGCGACACCTGCGGCGCCGATTTCCGCAGCCACTTTCTCGGCGCGTTCCCGATGCCGTCCATGCACGACGACCTTGCAGCCTTCCCGTGCCAACACGCGGGCTATCCCCTCCCCGATGCCGCTGCTGCTGCCGGTTACGAGGGTTCGCCGTCCATCCAGTTCCAGGTCCAAGGCATTTCTCCGCTTCACCCTGTCTGCCGGGTGTTGAAGAGACCTACTGGTTCAGATGAAGCGAGCGGTCACTTCCCATATGGGGACCGATATTGACTGGAAACCTCGAAAACCGGTGGTGTCGACGGGGGTGAGGAGATTCACCGCCTCGGAGCAACACCAAAGGACAGCGACGGCCCGAAATCCGGGTTCTTCGATCTTTCGGAGCGATGTGAGGCGTTTATACCAAGACTCCCTGATCACGACCCATATGCCCACTGGCGCAAGCCGATGGACATGATGCGCCATGGCTGATCGATGAGGCGGTTCCAGGCGTGGCAGCAGTGATCGACGACGTTGTCGTAGGACGAGAAGATGCGGTTGGAGAGCCAATTATCGCGCATGAACTGCCACACGTTTTCGACCGGATTGAGTTCGGGACATTTGGGCGGCAGCGGCAAGAGGGTGATGTTGGCCGGAATGTCGAGTTTGCCGGACATGTGCCATCCAGCCGAGCGCCGGGTGCGACCTGGCTGCTGATTTCGGCGAGATGCATGTCCATTGCTTCGCCGTTGCAACGAGGCATGACCAGCGCGGCGCCTTTGCCTTCTGCGGGACAGATCGCTCCAAAGATCCATGCCGAAGCCCGGCGCAGATCACGGAGCGCGACGGGTCTTGTTCCGCGCTTGGCCCAGCGCCGGGTGATCTGCGTTTTTTGACCGATCCGGGCCTCGTCTTTACATGAGGGTTCGATTGTCAAGGCTATGGCGGCATGTCGTTCATCCCGTTGATGCGATACATTTATCGTTCTGCAAGCGAGTTGGGGCGGCACTGTGCAGCAGCCTTGGCTGCGTAACCTTACATGCGGTCGGGTCCGATCTGGAACCCGTAACCATAATGCCTCATGCACGAGGCAAGGCCCCGATCGAACACGACCAACCTGCCACGCGGCAGTCTGGTGTAACCATTGACGAAGACGGTCGTGCTCCTCGCATCGCCACGGCTTCCCTGCGGCGATTCCTATACGGCTCTGAGCGTGCTTCCGACCGGGATTTCTCCGGTCTCGGTGAAGCGCCAGAGCGCGATCAACAACTTGCGCGCCATTGCGACGATCGCGATCCGGCGCGTTCGACCCTGCAGCTTACCGACGCG